>NZ_JASHIT010000023.1:0-88040 GCF_030733595.1 Halomonas sp. MMSF_3323
CAAGCAGGGGGCGATGGGGTGGGCCAGGGCCTTTTGGCAGAGCCCTGTCAGGGTTTGGCCGCCTGGGCGCTGGTGTCCGCCGGCGTCGGTGACAGCGATTCTTCCTCGTCACCGGGCAGGGCTTCCAGGTCGCCTTTCAACGCCATGACGTCGCTGGGTGCGGCGCCCGGATCGAAGGTCACGTCCACCACGGCGGCGCCACCCAGACGCTGCCAGCTGTCCTTCAGGCTGGCGGCGTCGACCTCGAGCACCGCGGCGGCCAGCCGCTCACGCCTATCGAAGTCGGTGTCGCCGTAGGACAGCGCCTGCCACAGGCGGGTGGTGCGCTCCTCGAGGCCCGAATCACGCTGGGTAATCTCGTCGTGGACCGCCTGGCGATAGGTGGCCAGGGTGTCGTCATCCAGGCTGTCCAGACGCTCGGGCACACGGTCGAGGAAGTCGCTGACCCTGGCCTTGAGCTCGTCGCTCTGGGTGGAGGGAGACTGCACCAGCAGGCTGATGCCCGGAGCGTGCAGCAGCGGTGAGTAGCCTGCGCTGACGATGTACCCGAGCTGCTGTTCGGTACGCAACTGCTGGTAGAAGGGTGTCTCGAGCAGCTTGCCGAGCACCGCGATGCGGGCTTGGGTGGCGATACCCTGGTCCGGCCCCTGCAGGTAGCGAATCAGCAGCGACTCGTCTCGGCTGGAGTCCGGCGTCAGGCTCGGCAGATCCACTGCCTTGAGTACCTGCAAGTCGGTGATGGCGTCCGCGCCAAGGCTGGGCTCAAGCGCCGCGATGGCCTGCTCGGCCTCGTCGCGTGCCAGCGACTCTTCCAGGTTGCCGACCACCAGCGCCTGCAGGTGCAGCTCGTCGAGGAAGCGCTCGCGGAAGTCGCGCAGGTCCTGGGCCTCGAGGTCGGACAGCGCCTCCAGCAGTACCTGGGGGGACCACTGGGGCCGAATCAGCGCCTCGGACAGGGTGCGTTGACCCTGGTGATAGAGCGGATTGCGTGGTGCATTGCCCCATTGCTTTTCCAGGCCGTAGCGTACTCGGGCGACGCTTGCGTCGAGGATCTCACCCTGCTTGAGCTGGTCGATCACCTCCCGTATCACCCTGTCCTGGCGGTCACGCCAGCCGGTGAAGGACAGCGTCATGCCACGCGAGTGGGCATAGGCTTCATACTTCTGTCCCGCCAGACGTGCGGCGTAGAGCTTCTCGTTGAGGCTGTCGTTGAGCCAGCCGGCCAGCAGTTGTGTCAGCACGGCCTGGCGCGGGGACTGGCTGGCGCCAGGGTGCTGCAGGCTGAAGCGCCAGGAGGCCTTGGGCGTATCGTACTCGGCATCGGCCTTGTACCAGGCGTCGGCCTCGGGGGTGTCGATCAGCAGTGAGGGGCGCTCGTCGTGGGCCTCAAGCAGCGCCAGGTCCTCGGCGATAAAGGGATTGGGCTCGGGCAGCGCCAGCCCCGCCAGGGGGTCGGCTGCGGTATCGGCCAATGGCGTCTCCTGCCAGGCGGTGTCGTAGTAGCGGCTGCGTTGGTCGCCTTCGACCTCGGGGCCGGTGTACAGGCGGATCATGTTGTCGGGGCGCAGCGCATCGAGCCAGCGACGCACTTCCTCCGCGTCGAGCCCGTCCATGCGGTAGCCGGCGCGGTTGACGTCCTCGAGCGGGTAGTGGGTCAGGCTCATGGACAGGCGCATGGCCTCGTCCAGGGCGTTACCGTGCTGCTGGAACTGGAACGCCTGCTCGGACAGGCTGGCCTGCTCGTCGTAGCGTTCCTCGCTGATGCCCTGTTGGCGAATCTGCTCGATGGTGGCAAACAGGCTGGCCTGGATGCGCTCGAGATGCTCGCGCCCCTCAGGGGTCAGGCTGACCTCCACGGCCAGCAGTGCATGGCGGCCGTCACCGCGGGTGACGCCGGCGGACAGGCCGTCGGCCCAGCCGGCCTCGCGCAGGCGGCTCAACAGGCTGCCGGGCCCCTCATGACCGATCAGGTTGGCGATGTAGCTGGCCGGCTTGTGGCGATAGCTGAGCACGGGGTCGGGCACCGGGAACAGAAAGCTGACGCGGCGAGCGTCGCGCAGCGACTGGGCCTCGGCGGCCAGCGGCAGGCGTGAGCGATCCACCAGTGGGGTGTCGATGACGGGTGCCCCGAGGCCGCGATCGGGCACCTCGGCGAAACGTTCGACCACCAGTGTCTGCAGTTGATCCAGCGGCATCGGCGCCACCACCGCCAGATGCATGACGTTGGCACCGTAGTGGTTGTCGTAGAAGTTCATGACCCGCTCGCGCAGGCTGGGCTCCCCTTCGGGCCGCTCGGCCAGGGTCTCCTTGCTGCCCACCGAGAAACCCACGGTGGGGTTGGCCGGATTGAGCAGGGCGTCGAGGACCTCGTTCTCGCGGCGTGCGTCATCGCGCAGGCGCGCCTGATATTCGGAGTGCACCACGTTGCGCTCGCTGCCCAGGCGGTCGGCGTTGAACAGCGGGTCGATGAAGAACCGACTGAAGCGATCCAGAGCGCCTTCGAAGGCCTCGGGCTCCACATCGAAGAAGTAGTTGGTGTCCAGCGAGGCGGTGAAGGCGTTGTGGCGCCCGCCGTGGCGGCTGATGTAGCCCTGGTAGGCGTCGGGCTCGGGGTAGGCCTCGGTGCCCAGAAACAGCATATGTTCGAGCAGGTGGGCGAGCCCCTGCAGGTCATCGGGATCCTGGGCGCTGCCCACCGACACATTGAGTGAAGCCGCCGCCTTGTCGGCCTCAGGATCGCTGACCAGCAGGACGTCGAGGCCGTTGTCCAGGGTCAGTACGCGATAGTCGCGGTCATCGTGGGGGCTGACGATCGGCGTCGTGGCGGTGGCCACGTCGGCGTCGGCCTGAGCCGTGACCGGTTGCTCGCTTGTAGCGGCCGGGGCCGCGGAAGCCTGAGCCAGCGGTAGCCACAGGCCGATCAGGGTGGCGACGAGGGCGCTGGCGCCGCGTCGTGTGAGGGTCGAAGCCATCACGTCTCCTTGGAAGTCTGGCGCCACATCTTGCCGATGGGGTGGGCACAGGATGGGTCTTGCTCTTGAGGATTGTTCACTCGTCTTGATACCGGAAAAGCGCCCAACAGTTCCCCGGGAGGGGGGCTCAACAGTGACTTGAGGTCCTCGGGATCACTCTGCGGGTCCAGCCAGGCCCTCGCTTGACCGGGGGCTATGACCGCCGGTAGACGGTCGGTCAGGGGGGCCAGAAAGCCAGGGCTAGGTACCGTGATCAAGGCGAAGGAGTCGTTATAGTCGGTAAGGGTGGTGTGAAACCTACACCATAGTCCGGCCAGCAGCATCGGCCCGCGGTCTGCCCTGGTGATCAGGAAGGGCTGCTTGTAGTTCGGACGCGGCTGCCAGGCGTAGGCGCCGGCTACCGGCACCAGGCAGCGCCGCGCGCGGAAGGCGTCACGGAACATCGGGCGCGAGTCGAGGCTTTCGGCGCGGGCGCAGTGGGGGGCGTGATCGAGCACCTGCAACCAGGGCGGTGTCAGGCCCCAGAAACCGATCCCCAGGGTAGGGCGTCCAGCTTCCAGGCGGATGATCGACAGTGGACGGCGCGGGGCCATGTTGACGCCGCTGATGGCCTGAGCCGGAGCATCGAGGTCGTCGAGGGCGGTCTCGATGGCGCGGGCGGGAATATAGAGACGGCCGGTCATGGGGGCTCCTGCGATCTGGAGGGCCAGCGTACCCAAGCTCCCGGTGTCAGGAAAGCCTTGAGCCCGTTGTCGCGGCGAAGGGGGCATAATGAGCGGTCGAAAACAGTGTTCGATTAATGTATGCTGAACGATACCGCTGAACCTGAAGCCGCCGATGTCCGGCCGCGAGAGAGAAGAGCGATGGCGCGTCCAAGACAGCATGCCCCCGAGGAGCTTCACGCCCAGGTGATGGCCGCCTGCGATGCCTGGCTGGCTGAGCAGCCGGTGCATGCCCTGTCGCTGCGCTCGTTGGCCCGGGAGGTGGGCTGTGCGCCGAGCACCCTGCTGAAACTCTACGGCAGCTTCAACAACCTGCTTCAGCACGTCAACCTGGAAAGCCTCGGTCGGCTGCGCACGGTGATGGAGCCCCTGCTGGTGGACACCACCGAGCCCGAGGCCCGGCTGCGTGCCCTGGCCCAGGGGTACTGGAAGTTCGCCCGCGAAGACGCCCATCGCTGGCAGCTGATGTTCGACTATCCGCTGGCCCAGGAAGGCGAGCTCGATCAGCGCCAGACCGATATGATCGGCGCACTGTTTGCCCGGGTCGAGGGGACCCTGACCGAGTATCAGCCGGAGCTCGAATCACTCGAGGCGCAGCGCCTGGCGCGAACCCTGTGGGGCAGCGTTCATGGCCTGGTGCAGCTGGGGCTCAATGATCGTCTTGGCTATTCCCAGGGCGGCGCCTTCGAGGTCGAGGAGCTGCTCGATCAACTGCTGTCGACCACCCTCGCCGGACTCAAGCAGATAGGCCGTGACCAGAGGGGCGATAGACAGGTGAACGACACGCCGTGATCGACGCACTCGTCTGGGGCCTCGTCGGCCTGCTTGCCTGCATCGCTGCCTGGCGCTTCTATCGCGCCCCGGCGGTGTATATCCGACGTTTCGTGTTTGCCTTTATCCATGTGTTGTACCGACTTCGCTTCCAAGGGCGTCGCTTCGTGCCCCCGCGCGGGCCGGCGCTGGTGGTGTGCAATCATGTCAGCTTCATGGATGCGCTGGTGATGGGCGGCGGCAGCCCCAGGCCGCTGCGCTTCTTGATGGATCGCCCGATCTACGAGTCGAAGCGCCTCAACTGGCTGTTTCGCATGGTCGGGGCGATACCCGTGGAGTCGGATCGTCGTGACCCGGGCAATGTGCGTCGCGCCCTGGAAGAAGTCAGCCGCGCCTTGAGAAACGGCGACGTGGTGATGCTGTTCCCGGAAGGGCGGCTGACGTCGGATGGTGAGGTCAAGACCTTCCGCCGGGGCCTCGACCTGATCCTGTCGAGGGATCCGGTGCCGGTGATTCCTGCCGCGCTGTCGGGCCTGTGGGGCTCGTGGACGTCCAATCGTCACGGCAAGGCCCTGGCCCATTTCCCCAGGCGCTGCCGCGCCCGGGTGGCGCTCTACTTCGACGAGCCGGTGCCGCCGGGGCAAGCCACCCGTCAGTCGCTGGAGGCCCGGGTGCGCGAACTCAAGGCCGAAGCCGATCGCTGGGTCGAGACCGGCCAGCCCTGAGGCAGCCGCCGCCGGGGTGCGCAGGCTCCGACAGAGGGAAGGTCGGGTTAGGGAAGGGATAACGCAGAAAGGGACGGCCTCGGCCGTCCCTTTCTCGTTAGTGCTTTGCTTGTCAGTGCTTTGCTGGCAAGTACTCTGCCTGCTGGGGCCTTGCCCGCCGGTTCCTTCCCTGCATGTCGCGTCGCGACTGACGTCCCTCTGGTCCTTGCGGTGGTCAGTCGCCCGCGTCGGATTCTGCCAGGACGCGGCGAGTGCCAGGCCAGCAGCTGACCGAGGTGATCAGGTTGTCGCGCATCTCGAGGATTTCCATGCGGATGTTGCCGATCTGCAGACAGGCCGGGCCGTCGGGGAAGGACTCGAGGTGTTCCAGTATCACCCCGTTCAGCGTCTTGGGGCCGTCGGTGGGCAAGTGCCAGCCCAGCGACTTGTTGATATCACGGATATTGGCGGTGCCGTCGATCACGTGGCTGCCATCGCTCTGGGGCAGCATGTCCTGTTCCTGGCCGGCCACGTCGGTGGTGAATTCACCGACGATCTCCTCGAGGATGTCCTCCAGGGTCACCAGACCCTCCACGTCGCCGTACTCGTCCACCACGATACCAATCCGGCGCTTCTGCTTCTGAAAGTTCAACAGCTGGGTGTGCAGCGGCGTCGATTCGGGAATGAAGTAGGGCTCCCGCGCTTCCTGCACGATGGCCGCCTTGGTCACCTCGCCTCTGGACAGGAAGCGGGCGGCATTGCGCAGGTGCAGCATGCCGATGATGCTGTTGATGTCGCCCTTGAATACCGGCAGCCGGGTGTGCTGGCTGGTGCGGATCTGGGTCAGGATATCCTCGAGACTGTCGTCGAGATCGATGCCGACCACCTCATGGCGCGGCACCATGATGTCGTTCACGGTGACATTCTCGAGATCCAGAATCGACAGCAGCATGGCCTGGTGGCGATGGGGGATCAGGGTGCCGGCCTCGTGGACCACGGTGCGCAGCTCGTCGCGGGTGAGATTGTCACCATTGCCGTCGATATTCTTGACGCCAAGCAGCCTGAGCAGGCCGTTGGAGATCACGTTGACCACCCACACCAGCGGATATAGCAGCTTGAGCAGCGGCTCCAGGATCATCGAGGCCGGGTAGGCGATGCGCTCCGGCTTCACCGCCGCGAAGGTCTTGGGGGTAACCTCGGCGAAGATCAGCACCACGATGGTCAGGATCGCCGTGGAGATGGCGGGGCCGCTGACATCGCCAAAGAAGTGGATGGCGATGATGGTGGCGATGGAGGCCGCCAGGTTGTTGACGAAGTTGTTGCCGATCAGGATGACGCCGATCAGCCGGTCGGGACGCGCGAGCAAGCGCATCACGCGCTTGGCGTTGCGCTGTCCGCTGTTGGCCTGGTGGCTCAACCGATAGCGGTTGATCGACATCATGCCGGTCTCGGAACTGGAGAAGAAGCCCGATAGGGCAATCAGCAGAAAGAGCAGGCCGAACAGCAGGCCCACCGGAAAGTCGTCGTTCAAGACGTGAAATCCTTGGTCGCGGGTAGGGGTCGAGTTGTAGGGGGTCGGGCCGGGAGTGTCAAGGAGACCTCCTGTCTAGCTGTGCGCTAACAGCACCTCAAGGACAAACTTGCTACCAAAGTAGGCCAGAAGCAGTGCGATATAGCCTCCCAGGGTCCAGCGCACCGCCCGCATGCCTCGCCACCCAAGGCGGTAGTGACACAGCAGCAGTACCGCGAACACCAGCCAGGCCAGCAGCGACAGCACCGTCTTGTGGACCAGGTGCTGGGCGAACATGTTGTCGAGGAACACGAACCCGCTGGCGATGGCCAGCGTAAGCAGGGCCATGCCCACCCAGATCATCTCGAACAGCACCCGCTCCATGGTGGTCAGCGGCGGCAGTGCCTGTACCACGCCGCGAATCCGGTGATGCTTGAGGGCCTTGTTCTGGACGCCTACCAGTATCGCCTGCAGCGAGGCGATGGCCAGCACCGCGAAGGCCAGGGCGGAGCTGACGGCGTGGAAGGCGATGCCGGGGGTCATGCCGTTTGCGCTGGTGGGGGTCGGTAGTTCGGTACCGAGCAGCAGCACCACGCCGGCAAAGGGGAACAGCACGGCGGCGATATTGAGCACCGGTTTGAACAGGCTGGCGCCCAGCAGCACCACCACCGCCAGGGCGGTGACCAGCACCGCGCTGGTGGACAGTCCTGGCAGCATCGAGCCCTCGAGGGCAAGCAGGCCGCCGGCGACGACCAGGTGGAGAGCCGCCGCCAGGGTGCCGAAGCCACGCACCAGTAGATCGCGCGGAGGAACCCGGCGAATCAGGGTCAGCCCTTGCCAGGAGGCAGCCGCCAGATAGAAGACAAAGGCCAGTAGAGCCAGAGGTAACGCCTGCATGCTGTGCTGTCCGTGCGCCTTGCCGGCGCCTTTGAAGATAGGGATCCTGGGTCCGGGGAATGCCTTCCCCTCGACACCGACTATACCGGATAGCGCCTCGGCTGACAGCCAGCGGGCGGCCTTCTTCGGCTGTCTTGCCGGCAACTGCATGGAGAGTCCGCGCCACAAGGCGTATAATTTGCGCCATCGTCAAGGCCGCGCACCGGCGGCCGTCTCAAGGGGCGTCTCGACAAGGGCGCCTTGAGGCCATCGCATTTGGAGAGGCCCATGTTTCAGAACCTGAGCGAGCGTCTGTCCCAGACGCTGAAGTCGATCAAGGGTCAGGCACGCCTGACCGACGACAACATCAAGGACACCCTGCGCGAGGTGCGCAAGGCGCTGCTCGAGGCGGACGTTGCCCTGCCGGTGGTCAAGGCGTTCATCGAGCGAGTGCGCGAACGTGCCGTGGGCCAGGAGGTCTCCCGCAGCCTGTCGCCGGGCCAGCAGTTCATCAAGATTGTCCAGCAGGAGCTGGAAGTCACCATGGGCGAGGCCAACGAAGGGCTGTCGCTCAAGGGCACGCCCTCCGTGGTGCTGATGGCCGGCCTGCAGGGTGCGGGCAAGACCACCTCGGTGGCCAAGCTGGGCAAGTATCTGCGCGAGCGCGAAAAGAAGAAGGTGCTGGTGGTTTCCACCGACGTCTACCGCCCCGCCGCCATCGACCAGCTCGAGACCCTGGCCAAGGAGGTCGAGGTCGACTTCTTCCCGTCGCGCTCGGATCAGGCCCCGGTGGACATCGCCACGGCGGCGCTGAAACACGCCAAGATCCAGTTCCATGACGTGGTGCTGGTCGATACCGCGGGTCGCCTGGCCATCGACGAAGCGATGATGCAGGAGATCCAGGGGCTGCATCAGGCTATCGAGCCCTCCGAAACGCTGTTTGTGGTCGACTCCATGACCGGCCAGGATGCGGCCAACACCGCCCGCGCCTTCGCCGATGCCCTGCCGCTGACCGGGGTAGTGCTGACCAAGGCCGACGGTGATGCCCGTGGCGGTGCCGCCCTGTCGGTGCGTCACGTCACCGGTCGTCCGATCAAGTTCATGGGTGTCGGCGAGAAGGTCGATGCCCTCGAGCCCTTCCATCCGGATCGTGTGGCCTCGCGCATCCTCGGCATGGGCGACGTGCTGTCGCTGATCGAGGAAGCCGAGCGTACCGTCGACAAGGGCAAGGCCGAACAGCTCGCCAAGAAGGTCAAGAAAGGCCAGGGCTTCGATCTCGAGGACTTCCGCGAACAGCTCCAGCAGCTCAAGAAGATGGGCGGCATGAGCGGCCTGATGGGCAAGCTGCCGGGCATGGGGCAGATGGCCGAGATGGCCCAGGGACCTGGGCCCGAAAAGGAGCTTGGCAAGCTCGAGGCGCTGATCAACTCGATGACGCCGAAGGAGCGCCGTAATCCGGACATCATCAACGGCTCGCGCAAGCGCCGTATCGCCGCCGGTGCCGGCCTGCAGGTGCCGGACCTCAATCGTCTGCTCAAGCAGCACAAGCAGATGCAGAAGATGATGAAGAAGGCCGGCAAGAAAGGCGGCATGCAGAAGATGATGAGGGGCATGTCCGGCATGATGGGCGGAGGTGGTCCTGGCGGTCCCGGGGGTATGGGTGGCATGGGTGGCATGGGTGGCCCCGGCGGCATGCCCTGGCGCTGAGTCAGTTTTCTTGCGCTGGTGCTGTTTTTAATGCCAAGCGCCCAAGCGTGATGAAGATGCAATACGCTGGGCCCGCCACTCCCGGCCCTGGCACCGCTGGTGGGCCGCTCGTCAAGGGATGAGCGGTAAAAAAGGTTCCCTTGGGGGGTGGTTTTCCGTAGAATACTGCCTCTTCACTCGAGGACCGCGCCTGGCGCGGCCCTCGTCGTGAGCGAAACACCGGTGGCTGGCCTGGCCGTCGCCGTTATCTGAAATCCCAACCGAAGGACAGTCAACGTATGGTTACCATTCGTCTGGCACGTGGTGGCGCCAAGAAGCGTCCCTTCTACCACCTCGCCGTGACCGATTCCCGCAACGCCCGCGACGGCCGCTTCATCGAGCGTCTGGGCTTCTTCAACCCGGTGGCCCGTGGCCAGGAAGAGCGTCTGCGCATCGACCTCGACCGCATCGCCCACTGGCAGTCCCACGGCGCGCAGCTGTCTGACCGCGTCGCCGAGCTGGTCAAGGAAGCTCGTAAGCAGGCCTGAGGCGCAAGCCTTGCCTGTGAATGTCCCGGTGTGAAAGAGGTTTGACCCAGATGGCATCGCCACAACGCCCTAGCGCGCAGCGCCAAGCGCAAGACGATCGCCACAGCGACGATTACGTCGTGCTGGGCAAGCTGACCAGTCCTTACGGCATCAAGGGCTGGCTGAAGGTGTATTCCTACACCTCACCCATGGAAGGCATTCTCGACTATGCCGAATGGGTGGTCCGTCACGACGGACAGATTTCGCGCCACCGCCTCAAGCAGGGGCGCAAGCAGGGACAGGGCCTGGTCGCCCAACTGGACGGTGTCGATGACCGTGACCGCGCCGAGAGTCTGGCCGGAGCGGACATCCTGCTGGCCAAGCAAGACCTGCCCGAACTCGACAGTGAAGAGTACTACTGGCACCAGCTGGAAGGCCTCAGGGTCGTCACGCTGGAAGGGGTGTCTCTGGGACGCCTGGCCTACCTGTTCGAGACCGGTGCCAACGACGTCATGGTCGTGAAGGGCGGCGACGCCCCGGACGATCGCGAACGTCTGCTTCCCTACCTGCCCGATGACGTGGTCAAGCGCGTCGATCTCGAGGCGGGGGAGATGCTGGTCGACTGGGACCCGGAGTTTTGAGCGCAGTGCGTTTGAAAACCGCGTCGACAGGAGATCGATAACGTGTGGATAGGGGTGGTGTCACTGTTTCCGGAAATGTTCGAGGCGATTACTCGCCACGGCGTGACCGGCAGGGCCGTCGACAAGGGCCAGGTGACGCTGGAGTTCTGGAACCCCCGGGACTACGCCACCGACCGCCATCGCACCGTGGATGATCGCCCCTATGGCGGTGGTCCCGGCATGCTGATGAAGGTCGACACCCTGAGAAGTGCCATCCACGACGCCCGCAGCCGAGCCCAGGCGGCCACCGGCGAGCGTCCCAAGGTGATCTACCTGTCGCCCCAGGGGCGCAGACTGGATCAGCAGGGCGCGCGGGAACTGGCGTCCGGACCGCCCCTGGTGGTGGTGGCGGGGCGTTACGAAGGCATCGATGAACGCGTGGTCGAAGCGGACATCGATGAGGAGTGGTCGATCGGCGACTATGTCCTGAGCGGGGGAGAGCTGCCCGCCATGGTGCTGATCGATACGGCGGCAAGGCTGGTGCCCGGTGTACTGGGGCATCAGGATTCCGCGGTCGAGGACTCCTTCAACGACGGTCTGCTGGACTGTCCGCACTATACGCGCCCGGAGGAAATCGACGGTCGCAAGGTGCCGGACGTACTGCTCAGCGGTCACCACGGACAGATCCGTCAGTGGCGGATGAAACAGTCCCTGGGGCGTACCTGGCAGCGGCGGCCCGACCTGCTCGAGGGCAGGCAGCTGTCGAAGGAGCAGAAGCGGCTGTTGAACGAGTTCATCGACGAACACGCCGACAAGGCGGAGGTGCAGGACGATCGTCGGGATTCCGACGAGGCGGCCAGTCGCCGCTGACGGACCTGCGTCATCAACGACCCGCGCGCTCGAGCTTCGAGGGCCGGGATCACGATCCATCGGCACCCACGACCGATCGATGGATCACAACGATTTCAGGAGTGAGTCAAATGAGCAGCAAGAACAAGGTGATCCAGGCGCTCGAAGCCGAGCAGATGAGCAAGCAGGTGCCGGACTTTGCACCGGGCGACACCATCGTCGTTCAGGTCAAGGTCAAGGAAGGCAACCGCGAGCGTCTCCAGGCCTTCGAAGGCGTGGTCATCGGCAAGCGTAACCGCGGTCTGAACTCCGCTTTCACCGTGCGCAAGATCTCCCACGGCGTCGGCGTCGAGCGTACCTTCCAGACCTACAGCCCGCTGGTCGACTCCATCAGCGTCAAGCGTCGCGGTGACGTGCGCCAGGCCAAGCTGTACTACCTCCGTGAGCGTAGCGGCAAGTCTGCACGCATCAAGGAAAAGCTGGCCTAAGACGCGTAAGCGTCTGCCAGTCCGAGGGAGGCCCTGCCTCCCTCGCCCGACACCCCGTCACCACCTTCGTGGGGCGGGGTGTCGGTGCATTGGGGGCCTTCTCGTGCTTCACCAGTGCCCTCGATGGCCAGCCCCACAGCCCAGGAGGTGTTGCTTGAGCGCCGGCGATCGTCAGACAATCGACCGCTTCCTCGACCAGCTATGGCTCGAGCAGGGCGTCAGCGACCATACCCTGAGCGCCTATCGCCACGATCTGGAGGCCTGGGCCAACTGGCTTTCTGGTCAGTCGTGCGCGTTGCTCACGCCGGGTGAGCGGACCTTGCCGGACTGGCTGGACTCGCGTCGCGAGCAGGGCTACAAGCTCACCAGCAATGCCCGGCTGCTGTCGAGCCTCAGGCGCTTCTACCGCTGGGCCCTGGCCGAAGGCATGATCGAAGCGGATCCGCTGGCCCGGGTGCGCCTGCCGCGGGTACGGCCATCGTTGCCGGACACCCTGGACGAGGACGAGGTCGAGCGCCTGCTGAATGCGCCGGACCTGTCCACCGCTCTGGGACTGCGCGATCGCGCCATGCTCGAGGTGCTGTACGGCGCGGGGCTTCGCGTCAGCGAACTGGTCGGCCTGACCACCGATGCGGTCAATCTGCGCCAGGGCGTGGTGCGGGTGCGCGGCAAGGGGCAGAAGGACCGTCTGGTGCCGCTGGGCGAGGAAGCCGGCCACTGGCTCGAGCGCTACCTGCGCCAGGGGCGTAGCGAGCTGATGAGCGATATCCAGCGTCCGGCGCTGTTCCCCGGACGGGGCGACGGCGCCATGACCCGCCAGACCTTCTGGCACCGAATCAAGCACTACGCCAGTGTGGCAGGCATCGATCGTCCGCTGTCGCCACACACCCTGAGGCACGCCTTTGCCACCCATCTGTTGAATCATGGGGCCAATCTGCGTGTCGTACAGATGCTGCTGGGGCACTCGGACCTGTCGACGACCCAGATCTACACCCATGTGGCGCAGGCGCGACTGGAAGCCCTGCACGCCGACCATCATCCTCGAGGCTGACCCATGAAACGCCCTCTGTTCGTGCTTTCCCTGCCCGCTCTGCTCACCGCTGCCCTGTGGACCAGCGGTGCGCTGGCGGCCCCTCCCGCCGCGCTCAATGAGCTTGAGGTGAACGGCCAGAAGATGCCGGTGAGTCAGGTGCTGGATACCCCCATGGACGGCATCTACGAGGTGCGTCTGGAGACCGGGGAGTCCTTTTACACCAACGAGAGCGGCAGCCACTTCCTGGTGGGGGATCTGTACCAGAACGCCGAGGACGGCCTGGTCAACCTGTCCGAGCAGAGCCGCAACGCCAGCCGCGCCAGCCGCGTGGCGGCCATCGACGAGTCCGAGCAGATCGTCTATCGCGGGGTCGATGAGCCCAAGGCCACCATCCACGTCTTCACCGATACCACCTGTCCTTATTGCCGCAAGTTGCACGAGGAAGTGCCGCGCCTCAACGAGCTGGGCATCCAGGTCAACTACCTGGCCTTCCCGCGTGGCGGCATGCAGAGCGAAGGCGCCCGCCAGCTCGAACAGGTGTGGTGCGCCGACAATACCAGCGAGGCGATGACCGCCGCCAAGAGTGGAGAGGTTCCGAGCGGCGCCACAAGCTGCGACAATCCGGTGGAGCGGCAGTATCATCTGGGGCTGGAGCTGGGCGTGCAGGGCACGCCGGCGATCATCCTGCCCGACGGCACCATGGTCCCGGGCTATGTGCCCGCCGAACGGCTGGCCGAACGCCTCGGTATCGACGGCTAAGCCCGTCCGACAACACAATCGAGAAGGCCCGAGCCAGACTCGGGCCTCGCCAAATCGCTGACACAGCCGTTGCTTGCGGCGACGGTCGAGAAGGGAGAATGACATTGAAACCGGTGAGAGTGGGAATCTGTGGGCTGGGTACCGTCGGTGGCGGCACCTTCAATGTACTGACGCGCAACGCCGACGAGATCGCTCGGCGTGCCGGTCGCCCGCTGGTGATCGAGCAGGTCGCCCATCGCAGCATCAATCCCGCCTGTGACCTTACCGGTATTCGTACCACCAAGGACGTCTTCGAGGTGGCGACCAACCCCGATATCGACGTGGTGGTGGAGCTGATCGGCGGCTACGACGTGGCCCGCGAGCTGGTGATGATGGCCATCGAGAATGGCAAGCACGTGGTCACCGCCAACAAGGCGCTGATCGCGGTGCACGGCAACGAGATCTTCAAGGCGGCCCATGAAAAGGGCGTGATCGTGGCCTTCGAGGCCGCCGTGGCCGGCGGTATCCCGGTAATCAAGTCGCTGCGCGAGGGCCTGGGTGCCAACCGCATCAGCTGGGTGGCGGGTATCATCAACGGTACCGGCAACTACATCCTGACCCATATGCGCGACGAGGGCCGGGCGTTCGAGGACGTGCTCGCCGAGGCCCAGGCGCTGGGCTACGCCGAGGCCGATCCGACCTTCGACGTGGAAGGCATCGACGCCGCCCACAAGCTGACCATCCTGGCGTCCATCGCCTACGGTGTGCCGCTGCAGTTCGAGAAGGCCTACACCGAGGGTATCTCTCGGGTCACCGCCGAGGACGTCGAGCAGGCCGACAACCTGGGCTACATCATCAAGCACCTGGGCATCTCCAAGCGCACCGGTGACGGCCTCGAACTGCGCGTCCATCCGACGCTGATTCCCAAGGAGCGGCTCCTGGCCAGCGTCCACGGGGTCAAGAACGCCATCGCCGTGATGGGTGACGCCGTCGGTCCGACCCTCTACTACGGTGCCGGCGCCGGTGACGAGCCCACCGCCTCGGCGGTGGTCGCCGACCTGCTCGACGTGGCCCGCGACATCTCCACCGAGCACCGCTATCGCACGCCTTATCTGGCCTTCTGCGGCGTCACCGATGACTGTGACGAGCTGCCGATCATGCCCATGGAAGACATCACCACGGCCTACTACCTGCGCCTGCTGGCGGTGGACCGCCCCGGCGTGCTGGCGCGGGTGGCGACCATCCTCTCCGAGGAGGGTATCTCCATCGAGGCGCTGATCCAGAAGGAGGCCACCGAGGGCGAACTGGTGCCGATCATCCTGCTGACCCACCGTACCCTCGAGAAGCACATGAACGAGGCCATTCGCCGCATCGAGTCTCTGGCCGACATCGCCGGCTCGGTGACCCGCATTCGCGTCGAGAGCCTCGACGAGCAGGACTGATGATGCCTGCGGGAGCGGGCCCAGGCTCGCTTTCGCGGGCGCTTCGCTGGAATCTCAGGCCGCGCCCCGGGCGGCGGCAAGGAATCACAAGATGCGCTATATCAGCACCCGCGGGCAGGCGCCCGCGCTGTCCTTCGAAGAAGTCGTCCTTACCGGCATGGCCGCCGACGGTGGCCTCTACGTTCCCGAGGACTTCCCTCACCTGAGCGCCGACGACCTGGCCGACATGGCCGGGCTGTCCTACGCCGAGATCGCCTTTCGGGTGATGAAGCCCTTCGTCGGCGGCGAGATCGACGACGACACCTTCCGTGGCCTGGTCAAGGACGCCTACGCGACCTTCAGCCACGACGCCGTGGTGCCGCTCAATCAGCTCGACGCCAACCACTTCCTGCTCGAGCTGTTCCACGGTCCGACCCTGGCGTTCAAGGACGTGGCCCTGCAGCTGCTCGGACGTATCCTCGATCACTTCCTCAAGAAGCGTGGCGAGCGTGCGGTGATCATGGGCGCCACGTCCGGCGACACCGGCTCGGCGGCGATCGAGGGCTGTCGTCACTGTGACAACCTCGACATCTTTATCCTGCACCCCCACAACCGGGTGTCCGAGGTACAGCGCCGGCAGATGACCACGGTGCTGGCCGACAACGTCTTCAACGTCGCCATCGAAGGCAACTTCGACGACGCCCAGGCCATGGTCAAGGCCAGCTTCGCCGACCAGAGCTTCCTCGATGGGGCTCGGCTGGTGGCGGTGAACTCGATCAACTGGGCGCGGATCATGGCCCAGGTGGTCTACTACGTAGCCTCCGCTGTGGCGGTGGGCGCGCCCCAGCGTCAGGTCAGCTTCTGCGTGCCCTCGGCCAACTTCGGCAACGTCTTCGCCGGCTACGTGGCCTACCGCATGGGGCTGCCGGTGAAGCAGTTCATCGTCGCCACCAACGCCAACGACATCCTCCATCGCACCCTGGCCGACAACGACTTCTCCAAGCAGGAGCTGCTGGCCACCCTGGCGCCGTCCATGGACATCGTGGTGTCGTCCAACTTCGAGCGACTGCTGTTCGAGGCCTACGACCGCGACGGCGGCGCCGTGGACGAGCTGCTCGGGCGCTTCCAGAACGAGCCGACGGTGCTGGCCGAAGCCCCGCTGGGCCGGCTGCGCGAGGTCTTCTCGAGCCACAGCGTGGATGACGACACCATCCTCGAGGTGATCCGCGAGGCCCACCACCGCACCCAGGAGATCCTCGATCCCCACACCGCTACCGGCTATCGTGCCGCCGAGCGCGAGCGCAGGGACGCCTCTACGCCGATGATCACCCTGGCCACCGCCCACCCGGCCAAGTTTGCCGAGGCGGTGGTCAAGGCCGGCTTCCCGGGTGTGCCGTTGCCGCCACATATGGACGATCTGCTCGAGCGCGAGGAACGCTACGAGGTGCTGCCGGCTAGACTCGAAGCGGTACAAGCCTTCGTCGCCGAACATCGTCGTCGCTGAGGCCTTCGGGATGGGGCCGAGCGCCTTGCGGCGTTCGGCTCGGTTTAGTGCCAATCGGTTCTTATCCATCGGTTTTTGCCAAGGGTGCCCGCTGCCGGGCATCCCGACAGGGAGACTTCCATGAAGCTGTGGGGACGCAACAACTCGGTCAACGTCAAGAAGCCCGTCTGGTGTGCCATCGAGCTGGGGATCGACCTCGAACGGGTCGATCTGGGAGGGCCCTTCGGTGGGCTCGATACGCCGGAATTCCTGGCCAAGAATCCCAACGGCCTGATTCCCTGTCTCGAGGACGGAGACCTGGTGCTGTGGGAATCCCACACCATCGTCCGCTATCTGGCCGATGTGCACGGTGACGGTCGGCTCGCGACCGACTCTGCCGGCGCCAGGGCGCGCTGCAGCATGTGGATGGACTGGGCGCTTGGCAGTCTGGCGGGCCCCTATCGGGATCTGATCATGAACCTGGTGCGCGGCACCCCCGAGACCCGCGACGATGCGGCCATCGAGCGTGGCCTGGCCGGGTTCGAGAAGAGCCTGCGTATCGCCGACGGTGCGCTGGCTCGCCAGCCCTGGCTGTCCGGCGAGGAATTCGGCATCGGTGATATTCCGCTGGGGGCCTACGTCTACCTGTGGTTCGCCCTGGATATCGAGCGCCCGAGCCTGCCGAACCTCGAGGCCTGGTACGAGAAGCTGACCCAGCGCAGCGCCTATCGCGAACACGTGATGCTGCCGATCAGTTAAGTCGATCCAGCTGCGTTGGACGCGCCGGTATCGCGTCGGCGCAGGTGGCGGTCAGCACGCCATCTGCGCCGACCTTCTCGGTTCCCGTCACCCTCCTGCGCCACCCTCGCTTCAACCTTCCAGAGAATCCGATGTCCCACTCTTCTCCGGCAAATGCCGGCTCGAGCGAGCATGCCGAGCCGCGTCCGCGTATCGAACCGCGTCCTCGCAACGAAAGGCTATATCGGCAGGGACTCGAGGCCGGGCTGTCGGAGCTTCAGGCCCGGCTGCTGGCCGGACGCCTGCCCGACTACCAGGGCGAACTCGGCCCGCTGGTCGATCCGAGTCTGCGTCATCTGGTCCATCCCGAGCGTCTGGCCGATGCGCCGAGAGCGGCCGAGCGCATCGCCCAGGCGGTGGCCGAGGGCGAGCACATCGGCATCCTCACCGATTACGACGTGGACGGCATCACCTCCCACGTGGTGATCCGGCGAACCCTGAACGAACTGTTCGGGGTGCCGGAGTCACGTCTGCACAGTCTGATCGGTCACCGTATTCATGACGGCTATGGCATCAGCCTGCCGTTGGTGGAGCGCACCCTGAAGCTGACGCCGCGGCCCAGCCTGGTGATTACCGCCGACTGCGGCAGCAGCGACGAGGCGCGTATCGCCAGGCTCAAGGCGGCGGGAATCGACGTGGTGGTCAGCGATCACCACGCTTTGCCCCTGGAAGGGCCGCCGCCCTCGGCCTATGCCACGGTCAATCCGACCCGAGCCGACTGCGACTACCCGGACGCCACCATCGCCGGCTGCATGGTGGCCTGGCTGTTGATGTCGCTGACCCGCCAGGTATTGATCGAACAGGCGGTACTGTCGCCGTCCACGCCCAAGCTCTCGCCCTGGCTGTCCTACGTGGCGCTGGGCACCGTGGCCGACTGTGTGTCACTGGGTGGCAGCGCCATCAACCGGGCGGTGGTGCGCCACGGTCTGGCGCTGATCAATCGCATGGGCGAGCCCTGCTGGCGGGTAATGGCGGAGCGCCTGGGCGCCGACAGCGTGCCCTTCGACGCCGAGACCCTGGGCTTCCAGATGGGGCCGAGAATCAACGCCCGTTCGCGTCTCGACGATCCCTACGCGGCGCTTCACTTCATGCTCGCCGGGGATGACGGGGTGGCGCGGCGTCACCTGGAGACCCTGGACGCCGACAACCAGTCGCGCAAGGCCATCGAAGCCGACATGGTCGCCGAGGCCAGGCTGCTGGCCCGCCGGGCGCTGGACGCCGACGAGCCGGTGGTCATCGTCTATCTGGAGAACGGCCATCCGGGGGTTCAGGGCATCGTCGCCTCGCGCCTGGTGCAGGCCTACGGACGGCCGACCCTGGTGCTGACCCCCGCCGCAGAGGCCGGCATGCTGACCGGCTCCGGACGCTCGGTGGAGGCGCTGCACCTGCGCGATGCTCTGCAGCGCGCCCACGACCTGGCCCCCGAGGCGCTTACGCGTTTCGGCGGCCACCGGGGCGCCGCCGGCGTCGGCGTGGTACAGGAACGTCTCGACGACTTCCGCCAGGCGCTGATCACCGCGGTCAGCGAACAGCTCGGCGATCTGGAACTGGTGCCCAGGCTCTACACCGACGGTGAACTCGGCGAGCATCAGCTAAGCCTCGAGACCCTGGCCGAGATCGAGGGCCTTGGCCCCTTCGGCCGCGAGTTCGAGGCGCCGCTGTTCGAGGGGCGCTTTCTGGTGGAGCGGCTCAAGCCGGTGGGTGACGGCAGTCACCTGACCCTGGAGCTGTCCTGTCGCGGACTGACCCTGAAGGCCATCTGGTTTCGCTGCCTGACCCCGGGCCAGTTGCCGGACTTCGACGTGGGCGCCACCCTCCACTGCGCCTACAAGCTCAATCGCAACCGCTTCCGCGGACGCGAGTCGCTGCAGCTGATGGTGGAGCACGCAGAGCCCGTTGAATAAGCCGGGCGACTGAAGCGGTCGAACGAGGGTCGGTGATCCCGGCAAGCCTCGGTCTTCGTTGCCCGGAGGCCCCGGCGCTGCTGGCTTCAGGTTACCGTGAATTGTCCCATCATGCCGTTATCTTCGTGTTCGAGGATATGGCAGTGATACATGAAGGGCGCACCCAGCGAAGGCTGGTTGAAATGGACCAGCAGTTCGACGGGCTCGCGCACCAGCACAGTGTCTTTCATGCCCTTGTCACGGGTCTGCGGCGCAGAACCGTTGCGGCTGATGACCTGGAAATGCACGCCGTGTACATGGAAGGGGTGGGCCATCATTGCGCCGGTCACCTCCCATATTTCGCTATCACCCAGGTTGACCCGCTCATCGACTCTGTCCATGGAGAAGGCACGGTCATTGATGCCGAAGCTGGCCCTGCTCATCCGTGTTTCGTCCCTCCTCATGTTTCCCATGCCCATGCCCATGCCCATCTCCATGCCCATGGTCAACTCGAAGCGACGTCTGCGCAGTGCCGTTGAGGGAATCCGGGGTTCAGGGGCGTGAAGCCGCTGTGGTACCTGAAGGGAACTGCTGCCGGAGCCTTGGGGAATGAACTCGATGACGGTCGTTTCGCTAGCCCCTGACATGGGCGTCATCATGCGCATCATCGACAGACTACTGTCTGGTCCGGTAGTCAGGGTCGCAGGGCGACCATTGGAGAAATCGACGAGAATTTCGGCTCGCTCTCCTGGAACGAGGCGTAGCGAGCGCAGCGCAACAGGCTTCTCGAGCAGACCTCCCTCCGAGGCAATCCAGTGAAAGATTCTGGCGTCGGAGAACGCCAGATCGAAAAACCTGGCGTTGGCACCATTGACCATCCTCAGACGCACCAGCCGGGGAGGAACCTTTGCTACTGGGTTGACAGTGCCGTTGACCAAGAGAGTGTCGCCACGTCGTCCATGCATCGTCGTCATCATGCCCTGTGGTAATACCAGGGTTCCCTGCTCGAACTGCTTATCCTGAAGTATCAGGGGAATGTCATCGACACCGTAATCCGAGGGCAGGCCCAGCGATTTTTCATGGTCGTCACTGACGATCAACATTCCTGCCAGGCCTGCGTAGACCTGTCTGGCGGTGCGCCCATGAGCGTGTGAGTGGTACCAGAGAGTGCATGCCCGCTGACGTATCGGTAGTACCGGTCGCCAGGTGGCTCCGGCGGGGATCGTCTGGTGAGGGCCGCCGTCCAGGTTGCCGGAGACCAGCAGCCCATGCCAGTGCACGGTGGTGTCTTCACCCAGGGTGTTGGTGATGGTGACCTCGGAATCGTCGCCCTGGTGGACCCGAAGCGTGGGACCTAGGTAGCTCCCGTTGTAGCCCAAGGTGATGCTTTCTCGGCCAGGGAAGAAATGGCGCGAGCCCTCCTGAACTTCCAGCGCAATCGACTGGTGACGGCTGCGGGCATCGATCAGTTCCGGGATGTAAAGCTCGTTGAGTTGCGGCAGTGAGTACAAGCGACCTGTGGCGTTGGCTGCCAGCACGGCACCACCCGATAGCAAGGAGCCCATCAGGAACGAGCGGCGTGTCATGAACATGCTTTTCTCCTTCACGGTAACCATCTTGTTGCGCTCACATCGACAGACTGTGGCCGAACAAGCGAGTCTTTTGACTCGTCAGGTGAGAGCAGATAGGTCAAGGCGACAAGACCGGGTTGCTTGGCCCTGGATCGCTGTGGCGCTGGTGGTGATGCCCCGGCAGCTGCCGGGGCCTTGCCCGTGAGGGCGTTCAGAGCGTCATGAATGGCCTGGCCTCACCATCGCGGAACTCGTAGACGTTCCACTCCTGCTGGCGAGGGCCTGGCATGCCTGGGGTGCCGGCAGGCATGCCGGCCAGACCGATGCCGGCTGTATCGGGGTGCTGTTCGAAGAGTCGATCCAGCGCCGCGAAGGGCACGTGCCCCTCGACCGCGTAGCCCCCCATTTCGATGGTATGACAGGCGCCGAGGCCAAACGGAATGCCGAGGCGTTGCTTGATGCTACCGATGTCTCGAGTCTCGACGATGGTCACGTCGACACCACGTTGTTCCAGCAGGCGCGCGTACTCGTCACAGCAGCCGCACTGTGGATTCTTGTACAAGGTGGCAGTGTCGGGCAGATCCGCCATCGCGGGCGCCGCAGCCAGCAGGCTGGTGGCGAGGAAAAGCAGGGAGGCGTGACGGTGGCTCATGACTGTTTCTCCCGAGAGCGGTGAGTGGTGAGAAGGTACTTGCCGAGGGCGGAGATGCCGAGACCCAGCAGGATCAGCCAGGCGATCGGCATTAGCCAACCGATCCAGCCCATCGAACCCATAAAGGCGAAACATGTCGTGCTCATTGGTGTAACTCCTGACAGAAGAAGCGTGGCACCGGGGTAGGTGCCTTGTGATGTGCGGTGGTGACATGACGCTTTTTGCTGTCAGGAACGAGGAGGGCGCCTCGGCGGCGCAATGATGTGACTGGTGCCAGCCGGGACGACGATGTCGATCAAGCCGGCTGGCGGTGTGTCGTGGATGGTCGGCAACGGCGAGACGGCGGCACAGACGCTGCACTCCGGGTGTGTGTGGTCTGGTGTGTCGCTGTGGAGTGCGATACAGGGGCCTGCGCAGTCCTCCATGGCCACGGCAGTCGGTCCAGCAAGGATCGTCAGCACTACCAGCATGACCATGAGCACCATCGGTGCCATGGCCAGGCGTTTGATGCAGTTGCAAAGCAGTGTTCGAGCCGTGGGGTTCATCAACTTGCCCTTGTGGAGTTGATTGACCTCGCAAGCAGGCTTCCTATGGTCAGCCGCCGCGTATTTTCCACCGGAGTGGTTCCGGGTACGTCAATAATTTGGCCAGATGCCCGGGGTGGCGAGTTCCAGCAGATGCCCGTCGGGGTCGCGGAAGTACAGGCTCTCGCCGCCCTTGGGCCAGTGGGTACGACCCTCGATCTCGACCCCGTGGGCGTCGAGGCGCGTCTCCCAGGCACCAAGCTCCTCGCGGTCGATGGCCAGCGCCATATGCACCCAGCCGCGGCCGTCGTGGGGCGGGATGGTGCCCATGTCATCCGGCAGCACCACCGTCTCCAGGGTCTCGCCCTCGAGAAACAGCAGTAGCACCGAAGGGCCGACCTGGTAGGCGGTGAAGCGATGGTCGGCGTTGAAGGGCTCAAGCCCCATCACCTCCTCGAAGAAGGCGCGCGCCCGCGCCATGTCGGCCACGTACAGGGCGGTTTCCAGCACCGACCTGAGGCGGGGGCAGGGGGGCGAATCCAGGTCACTCACGGAAGGCTTGCTCATGGGGCGCTCCTCGGCGTGGCGGTCTCTTCAGGATAGCCAGAACCACCACACAATCAGGCCGATCAATCCCAGTCCCGTCAGGGTCACCACGATGCTCATGACAGCACCTCCTGCGATGGCGGGGTGGCGGGGCGTGGCGCTCGCGCGTTCTGGGGGCGCAGGCGCTTGAGTCGCAGCCGGTTGGCGTTGGCCACCACGGTGATCGACGAGGCCGACATGGCGGCGCCAGCGATCATCGGTGACAGCAGGGTGCCGGTGAGCGGGTAGAAAAGGCCGGCCGCGATGGGGATGCACAGGGCGTTGTAGCCCAGTGCGCCCCACAGATTCTGGCGGATATTGGCCAGGGTCGCCTGGCTGATCTCGATGGCGGCGGCGACGCCGTGAAGCGATGAGCGCATCAGCGTCACCCCGGCGCTTTCGATGGCCACGTCGGTGCCCTGGCCGATGGCGAAGCCGACGTCGGCCCGGGCCAGGGCGGGGGCGTCGTTGATGCCGTCGCCCACCATGCCGACGACTTCGCCCTCGGCCTGAAGGCGCTCGATCTCGGCGTGCTTGTCCTCCGGCGACAGCTCGGCGTGGACCTCATCGATGCCGACCTCTTCCCCGATCGCACGGGCGGTGGCGCTGTTGTCACCGGTCAGCATCACCACCTTGAGGCCATCGGCCCGCAGTCGCGCCACCGCGTCGAGGCTGTCCTCGCGCAACGGATCCTCGATGGCGAAGCCCGCCGTCAGGACGCCGTCCAGCGACAGATAGACCAGGGTGCGGGCCTGGGCCTGCCAGTCGTCGAGCTCATGGTCAGCGAGTGTGACGCCTTCCTCCTGCATCATCGCCGCATTGCCGATGGCCAGGCGTCGTCCCTCGGCGTCCCGGGCACGCACGCCGCGTCCGGTCAGGCTTTCGAAGGCCTCGATGGTGCTGTTGGCGAAAGAAGAGGCACTAGCGGTGCTGCCGCCAGATTCGTCGCTGGGGTTGGTGTCGGCGGCGGCATGGTCATGGCCATGGTCGTGTGCATAGCGGCCCAGGGCCTCGGCCAGGGGGTGTTCGGAACGGGCCTCGATGGCCGCGACCAGACCCAGCAGCCGGGTGCGGTCGTCGCTGGCTTCGCCAGCGAACCAGCGGCAGTCGGTGACCCTGGGGCGACCTTCGGTCAGGGTGCCGGTCTTGTCCACCACCAGGGTGGTCAGTCGACTGGCGGTCTGGAGCGCTTCGCCGGAGCGTATCAGCACGCCGTGCTCGGCGGCCTTGCCCACACCGATCATGGTCGACAACGGGGTGGCCAGGCCCAGTGCGCAGGGGCAGGCGATGATCAGTACCGTGGTGGCGGTGACCAGCATATGGATGACCCGCGGCTCGGGGCCGAAGTGGTACCAGGCCAGGGCGGTGAGCACGGCGATGATCATCACGCTGGGCACGAACACCGCCGAGACGCGATCGGCCAGGTTGCCGATGGGTGGCTTGGAGCCCTGGGCGTTGGCCACCTGTTCGGTGATGCGCCCCAGTCGAGTATCGGCACCGACGCGGGTCGCGCGGAACACCAACGACCCCCGGCCGTTGACCGTGCCGGCGCTGACCTCGTCGCCCGGGCCTCGGGCCAACGGCGCGGGCTCACCCGAGAGCATCGATTCGTCGATATGGCTGTCGCCTTCGACCACCTCACCATCCACGGGCAGGCGCTCGCCGGGCCGCACCCGGATCAGATCGCCCTGGCGAACCTCGTCGATGGGCAGGTCCAGCTCGCCCTCTTCACGCACCACTCGGGCGCTCTGGCTCTGCAGGTCGAGCAGGCGATGCAGGGCGTCCGAGGTCCTGCCCTGGGCACGCAGTTCCAGCGCCTTGCCCAGCAACACCAGGCCGATGATCATGCTCGAGGCCTCGAAGTAGAGCCCTCGGGCGGCCTGTGGCAACCAAGGGGCAGCCACCACCACCGCCATGGAGTAGAGCCAGGCGGTGCCGGTGCCCAGTGCGATCAGGGTATCCATGTTGGCCTGGTGGTGACGCAGCGCTTTCCAGGCGCCGACGAAGAAGGCGCGTCCCGGGAACGCCAGCACGGCCAGCGTCGCCAGGCCCACCAGCCCCCAGCCAAGGCGGGCAAGACCCGTCGGCTCAGGGTGATGGATCAGCATCATCACCATCAGCGGAACCGCCAGCGCCAGCGAGGCCAGGCTGCCCTTGAGCTTGCGCCGGTATTCGCGCTGGTTGCGTTCGGCACGCTGGCGTTCGGCCTGGCGCAGGTCGACGATGGGTTCGGCGCCGTAGCCCACGGATTCCACCGCTTGAACCAGCGCCTCGGCGTCAACGTCGCCGTGGATCCGCGCGGTATGGGAGGCGAAGTTGACCTCGGCGCGCTCGACCCCTGAGGTGGCGGCCAGCGCCTTTTGCACACTGGCCACGCAGCCGGCGCAGGTCATGCCCTGGATCGCCAGACGCTGCGAAGGCGCTGAGGGCGCTTCTTGCAGCGACGCTGAGGTCTCTCTATGCGGCGACGCTGAGGACGCTTCCTGAGGCGATGGCGCCTCGGCGGGCGCTAGCGGCGTGGTCGTGCTGTCGCTGGCTATCTGCTCATCGGTGGCACTCGCCTCGGTGGGGTAGCCGGCTTGCGACAGCAGGGCGGCTAATTCGTCGGCGCCGAGGCATGAGGCAACCGACAGCGTGCCGCTCCCGGGGTCGCCTTCGACCTGGGCTTCGGCGTCGTGCTCCTGGATGGCCCGGCGCATGCGCCCGACGCAGCCCTGGCAGGACATTCCGGTCACCTGAAATTGGTGCTCCTCGAGGCGATTCATGACGACTCCCGCTGTCTGGCCGTGGCGGATTGTGGTACGGACGCCGTCGGCACGCTTTCGATCAGACGGCACAGGCTGTGTCCGTCCGGCACGCCGTCGGGCAGGTGTTGCCAGCTCTGCATGGCGTCTTCCATGCGCGCTGCCAGGGCCTCGAGCTCGGCGATG
This sequence comes from Halomonas sp. MMSF_3323, assembly GCF_030733595.1. Taxonomy (NCBI): domain Bacteria; kingdom Pseudomonadati; phylum Pseudomonadota; class Gammaproteobacteria; order Oceanospirillales; family Halomonadaceae; genus Halomonas; species Halomonas sp. MMSF_3323. The sequence goes on from NZ_JASHIT010000023.1 coordinate 25,344, forward strand.
CGCCTGCGGATCTGCGGCAGCCGTTCGGCCAGCAGGTCGCGCACCATGGGGCAGGGCGAATCCCCCTGATCGGCATGGGACAGGATGTCGCGAATCTCGGCCAGGCTGAATCCCAGGGTTCGGGCGCGCTGGATAAAGTCCAGACGCTCGCGATCGCGGTCGCCATAGAGGTGATAGCCGTTGTCGGGGTCTCGATCGGGCGCCAGCAGGCCCTCGCGGGTGTAGTGGCGCACCGTCTCGGCGGTCACGCCGGTGATTCTTGCCAGTTCACTGACCTTCATGTGCACTCCTCGGCGCCCATCGGCGCTGCGCATGGGAGAACGATGGGGATAGTGTAAAACCTGTGTGTTGCACAAAGGTCAAGGGCGCCTGAAGTATGCAGGAAGCGTTTTGTTTAGCTTGTCTAAGTCTTTGAAATGACTGAACTGGCAAATGTTCTTTGACCAAAGTATGAGTAATTTGGCCATTAAAACGAACGTTTGGCCTTGAACTCTTTGGCGCCTTCGCAAACACTGCGAGCAGGCCCGTCGACAGGGCCAAGCAATTCAGGTCAAACAAATTACAAAGAGTGCTCGAAAGGAACTGCGCCCGGACAAGTGTGCGGACGCAACTGCACAATAACCACTACGCCACAACAAGTACGCCGACACGCTTGCTGATAATAAGGACGCCGACATGATGCACAACAACTTCAAGCCTTTGACCCTGGCGGTTGCCGTGGCCACCGCTGCTCTTTCTGGCCAGGCGATGGCCGGCGCCTTTCAGCTCAACGAGCAGGGCGTAAGCGGCCAGGGCACCTCCAACGCGGGCCGTGCCTCCACCGTGACCGACGCCACCATCGTGTTCGGCAACCCGGCCGGCATGTCGTTTCTCGATCGTGCCCAGGTCACCGCCGGTACCGCCTTCCTGACCGTGGACACCGACATCAAGAATGCCGACGGCAGCGCCACGGGCTCCAACGAAGGCGATATGGTGCCGGACACCTTTATTCCCTTCGGTTTCTACGTCCAGCCGATCAACGACAACCTGCACTTTGGCCTCGGTGTCTACGCGCCCTTCGGTCTGATCACCGACTACGAAGGTCAGTTCCAGGGCCGTTTCTTCGGCGATCGCAGCAAGGTCGAGGTGGTCACCGTTCAGCCGACCATCTCGGTGAAGTTCAGCGAGCAGTTCTCGGCCGGCTTTGGCCTGACCTACAACCAGATCGACGGTGAGCTGACCGCCAATACCCCGGGAGGCCCCACAGGGTTTGTCGGCCCTGGCGGGTTTACTCAAGTTGGGACTGCGGGGGAAGGTGATGTAGATATTGAAGGGGACGATAACGCCTGGGGCTTTACCTTCGGCGCCATGTACAAGCCCTGGGAGCACACCACCTTCGGCTTCGCCTACCACTCCGAGGTGGAGTACGACCTCGAAGGCAAGGCACGCTTTAACAATGTAATTGGTACTCAGCCCGGACCTGGAGGAGTAACACTTGTCGGGCCGGGTAACCGCCAAACTGACGCCGATCTTTCGATCACCCTGCCCGAGGTATGGGACTTCTCGGTCACCCACGAGCTCAATGATCGCTGGACGGTGATGGCCGGCGCCGCCATGACCAACTGGAGCGAGTTCGATGAGCTGCGTGTCGAGAACGATGTTCGCGAGATCGTCGAGGCCCAGAACTATGAGGACAGCTGGCAGTACTCCATCGGTACCGCCTATCAGCTCAACCCCCAGTGGGTGCTGCGTACTGGCCTCGCCTACGACGAGACCCCGATCAAGGACGAGTACCGCAGCGTGCGTGTGCCGTCTGATGATCGCATCATCTTCTCGCTGGGTGCCGGCTGGACCCCGACCCCGGATCTGACCGTGGACGTGGCCTACTCCTATATCCACGAATCCGACGCCGAGCTGTCCCAGGAAGAGGAAAATCGCGGCACCTACGAGGCGGACTTCGAAAACACCGCCCAGGCCTTCGGTGCCCAGCTGACCTATCGCTTCTGACCTATCGCTTCTGACCGGCCACCACCTCGGTCCAGGCGACCGATATTGGCTTCCGCTAGAACATAGTCAGACCCTGCGCAGCGCCCCCTCCCAGGAGGGGGCGCTGTCGTTCGTGGAAGCCAGCCATGCCAAGAGAAGATATCAGCGTTGCAAGTGGAGGCCTTTCTGGAAGGGCAGGGGGTAACAACAGCGATGCTTCACCGTCAGGGTGATAGCACGCGAATCGGCGAAGTCCACTATTGTCGAACATCCCGTTGCATCGGTTTGCCGGTTTTCTGATCGCTAAACGCTGTCTGGACGTATCCCGGTTGGTTAACATTGCGAATCAATCGTATTTGGTCAATACAACAACCTGGTGCTCCGGATGTCCCTTCGCTTGATGATTCGCTGGTCTGTTCTGCCCCTGGGGGCGGCTTCCCTGTCTGTTCAGGCGCAACAGGATCTCGCCCTGGACAATATCGTCGTTACCGCTGCGGGCTATGAGCAGACGCAGACCGAGGCACCGGCTTCGATCAGCGTGGTGACCCGGGAATCGCTTGAAAAACGTGCCTACCGGGACATCACCGATGCGCTACAGGATGTGCCCGGCGTCGTGGTGACCGGCGGTGGAGATGGCGAAGACGTCAGCCTGCGTGGCATGCCGGCGCAGTACACCCTGTGGCTGGTAGACGGTCGCCGGCAGACTTCGCGGGAATCCCAGCCGAGCGGCGGGGGCGGCTTCCAGAAGGACTGGCTGCCACCGTTGAGCGCCATCGAGCGTATCGAGGTCATCCGCGGCCCCATGTCGACCCTGTACGGGTCCGATGCCATCGGTGGAGTCATCAACATCATCACCCGCAAGGTCGCGGAGGATTGGGTCACCCAACTGCGTACCGATGCGACGATTCAGGAAGACAGTGACTCCGGCAACGAATTCAACAATCAGCTGTATGTGTCCGGTCCGCTGGCCGACGACGTCCTCGGGTTGCAGCTGACCGGTCAGTACCAGCATCGCCAGGAGGACAAGATCGAGCGCGGCTATGCCAAGCGCGAGTTTTCCAACCTGGCCGCGCGGCTGTCGCTGGAGGCCACGCCCGATCACTCACTTTCGCTTGATGTCAGCCGACGGGAGCAGGATCGCACCAGTCGTGCCGGATTCTCGCTGCCCGAGCGTTCGAGCGACGCCGAGACCGAAAATCGACACAAGACCGTTGCGCTGTCCCACCAGGGCAACTGGGGGCTGCTGACCTCGGATTCCTACGTGCAGCTGGAGGAAACCGACAACGTCGGTCGCGATATCGAGATTCGCAATACGGTGGCGGATTCACGCTGGGTACTGCCGCTGGGCGACCACTTCGTGACCTTCGGGGGCACCTGGGAGGACGAGAAACTCGAGGACACCACCACCAACGCCCTGGCAGGCACCGACGAGATCACCGTCTACCAGTACGCGCTTTTTCTCGAAGACGAATGGTATCTGACCGATAGCTTCTCGTTGACCGCCGGGCTGCGCATGGACGATCACGAGTTCTTCGGTGAGCACTACAGCCCGCGACTCTACGGTGTCTGGAGCCTGCTGCCCGACTGGACCCTGAAGGGCGGTATGTCCACCGGGTTCCGCGCGCCCAACCTGCGCGAGCTGTCCGGCGACTGGGTCCAGGAGAGCCGGGGCGGCGATATCTACGGCAACCCTGATCTGGACGCGGAAGAGTCCCGTAGCTACGAGATGGGGCTGGTGCATGATGGCGCCAACGGCCTTCAGGCCAGCCTGACGATGTTCTACAACGACTTCGATGACAAGATCTCCACCATCGCCTGTGGCGATCGCGACTGCGGTGATGCGGCGGCCGGCGACCCGGACGCCCGTACCAACGTCAATATCGATGACGCCATCACCAAGGGCATCGAGGCTGGTGTCCAGATGCCGATCGGCGAACGCTGGCAGGCCCAGGCCTCCTACACCTACACCGATTCCGAACAGAAGAGCGGTGACAACGAGGGTCAGCCGCTGACCCAGGTGCCTCGCCACCTGTTCAATACCACCGTCAACTGGCAGGCCACCGAGGCCCTCGCTCCCTGGCTGCGCTTTACCTTCCGCGGCGAGGAAAGCCAGCCGGTGAATCTCTCAAGCAACAGCAGCACCTCCATCCGGGCCCCGTCCTACGCTACCTGGGACGCGGGGCTCAGCTGGCAGGCGACACGACAGATCCGTGTGCTTTCCGGCATCTACAATCTGACCGACAAGGACATCGAGTTCGATAACTTCGGTCATGTGGACGATGGACGGCGCTACTGGGTCGGGCTCGACCTGGAGTTCTAAAGCGCGCAGCGACCCACCTAAACGAACAGCAGCGAACAGGAAGGACCATGAAAGCGATGATCGCAGGGGCCGTGGTAAGCCTCACCCTGAGTCAGACCGCCCTGGCGGTGGATGAACCTCCCCAGCAGCTGCCCGAGCAGCTGGCCGAGCAGCTGGCTGAGCGGGGCCTGGCGGCCGGACAGGCCTTCCCCGGGCTGTCCAGCCTGTGTGACCTGTCGGCCAGGCTCAAGGTGGCGGGCCAGCGTCCGAAAGGCGAGGCGGCAGAGCGGGAGCGTCGTGAGTCCAGTCGCGATGACCGGCGCCAGCGCGGCCCGGCCGAGCCGATGCCGACCCAGGTATTCGACAATCTCTACTACGTCGGCACGCCCGGCGTCGCCAGCTGGGCGCTGACCACCAACGAGGGGATCATTCTGATCGATGCCCTCAACAACAACGAGGAAGCGCAGAAGTTTATCGAGCAGGGGCTGGTGGATCTGGGCCTGGATCCCGAGGACATCACCTATCTGGTGGTGACCCACGCCCACGGTGATCACTACGGTGGTCAGCAGTACCTGGTCGACAACTACGGAGCCCAAGTGGTCATGAGCGATGCGGACTGGACCGCCCTCGAACAGCCGGAGCTGGCCATCGACAATCCCCGCTGGGGCGAGCCTCCAGTGCGCGATATCACCATCGCCGACGGCGACACCCTGACTCTTGGCGATACCGCCCTCGAGGCCTACGTGACCCCCGGCCATACCCTCGGCACGCTGTCGCTGGTGATTCCGCTGAAGGATGGCGACAGTACCCATCGGGCGGTGCTGTGGGGCGGTACCGGTTTCAACTTCGGGCCGGACGAGGCCCGCTTGCGGGAGTACTCGGCCTCCGCCTCACGAATGAAGACGATCTCTGAACAGCAGGGCGTGGACGTCTTCCTGTCCAACCATCCCGCCCGCGACAACACCCTGGCGCGGATCGAGGCGTTGGAGCAGCGGCAAGCCGGCGATCCCCATCCCTTCGTCAGCGACCAGGCGCTGGGTGCCCTGGACCTCTTGATGAGCTGTTCGCTGGCCCAGGCCGAGCGTGTCTACGCAGGCGAACATCCGACAGAGTAGAGACGTTCATACGAGCCAAAGCAGCGGCCGCTGCCTTCGCACACCAGGCGCTGCTCAAGCAGCGCCTGTTACGTTACGTAGGTAGAGCCCGTAGATCGCTTGGCCTAGGCCACCTGATCGAGCATGGCGGCGGCCAGCAGCTTGCGGGTGTATTCGGTCTTCGGCGCGGCGAACAGCGCCTCGGCGCTGCCCTGTTCCACTACCTCTCCGTCCTTCATCACCAGCACGGTGTCGGCCAGTGCCCGCACCACCGCCAGGTCGTGGCTGATGAACAGGTAGGTCAGGCCGTGTTTCTGTTGCAGGTCACGCAGCAGGTCGATGACGGTGACCTGCACCGAGCGGTCCAACGCTGAGGTGGGTTCGTCGAGCAGCAGGAACTCCGGCTTGAGCACCAGCGCCCGGGCGATGGCGATCCGCTGGCGCTGGCCGCCGGAGAACTCGTGGGGGTAGCGATTGCGCATCGAAGGATCCAGCGACACCTCCTTGAGCGCCGCCATCACCTGGGCCTCGCGCTCGGCGCGGGACAGGTGCGGGGCGTGGACCTTGAGCCCTTCGCCGATGATGTCGCCAACGGTCAGCCGCGGCGACAGCGAGCCGTAGGGGTCCTGGAACACCACCTGCAGCTTCGAGCGGATCGGCCGCATGGCGGTCTTGTCCAGCACGTCGAGGCGGGTGTCGTGGAAGCGGATCTCGCCCTGGCTCTTGAGCAGCCTCAGCAGGGCGCGGCCCAGGGTCGACTTGCCGGAGCCCGATTCGCCGACGATGCCCACCGTCTGGCCGCGACGGATGCTGACGTCGATGCCACGCACCGCCTCGAAGTACTCGCTGGGACCGAACAGGCGCTTCTTGAGGGCGAAGCGTACGCGCATGTCCTTGGCCTCGAGCACCATGGGCTCGCTGTCGGCCACCGGCGCCTTGCGCCCGCGTGGCTCGGCGTCGATCAGCATGCGGGTGTACTCGTGGCGCGGGTTGGCGAAGACCTCCCGGGTCTCACCCTGCTCGACCAGCTCGCCGTGGCGCATCACGCAGACCCGGTCGGCGAAGTGCTTGACGATGGTCAGGTCGTGAGTAATGAACAGGATCGCCATGCCGTAGCGGCGTTGCAGGTCCTTGAGCAGCTCGAGGATCTGGGCCTGGACGGTGACGTCCAGCGCGGTGGTGGGCTCGTCGGCGATCAGCATCTCCGGCTCGCCGGCCAGGGCCATCGCGATCATCACCCGCTGGCGCTGGCCGCCGGACAGCTCGTGGGGGTAGCTCGACACCCGCCTTGCCGGTTCGGGGATGCCGACCTGCTCGAGCAGGTCGATGGCCTTGGCGGTGGCGGCGCGCCCCTTGAGGCTCTGGTGGCGGTCGAGCACCTCCTTGATCTGGTCGCCGATGCGGTGCAGCGGATTGAGCGAGGTCATCGGCTCCTGGAAGATCATGGCGATATTGCCACCGCGAATCCGGCGCATGCGCTTGGCGGTGGCACCCAGCAGTTCCTCGCCCTTGAAGCGGATGACGCCCTCGGCCCGGGCGAGCTCCGGCAGCAGGCGCATGGCGGCGGTGGAGGTCACCGACTTGCCGGAGCCGGATTCGCCCACCAGCGCCAGGGTCTCGCCGGGATTGATGGCAAAGCTGACGTCCCTGACCGCCTGGACGGTGCCGTGGGGCAGCTCGAAGCTGACGCTGAGCCCCTCGATCTCGAGCAGCGCCTCGCGGGCGGGACGACGGGGGTTCTTGGGTTGTGTGTCGGTCATGGTCGCGTCTCCGTCGTCGATCAGCGGGTCTTGGGGTCCAGGGCGTCTCTTAGGCCGTCGCCGAGGAAGTTCAGGCAGAACAGCGTCAGCGCCAGGAACACCGAGGGCACCAGCAGCATCCAGGGCGAGGTCTGCATCATGTCGGCACCCTCGGAGATCAGCACGCCCCAGCTGGTCAGCGGCTCCTGCACGCCGAGGCCGAGGAACGACAGGAAGCTCTCGAGCAGGATGACCTTGGGCACCGTCAGGGTGACGTAGACGATCACCGGGCCGATGGCGTTGGGGATCAGGTGGCGGGTGACGATCTTGCCGTCCTTGACGCCGAGGGCGTGGGCCGCCTCGACGAACTCCCGCTGCTTGAGCGCCAGGGTCTGGCCGCGCACGATACGCGCCATGTCGAGCCACTCCACCGCGCCGATGGCGGCGTAGATCAGGAAGATGTTGCGGCCGAACACCACCATCAGCAGGATCACCAGGAACATGAACGGCAGCGAGTACATGATGTCGACGAAGCGCATCATCAGGTTGTCGACGCGCCCGCCGACATAGCCGGACACGGCGCCGTAGAGCACCCCGATGATCAGGCTGACGAAGGTCGCCACCAGCGCCACCGACAGCGACACCTGGCCCCCATAGAGGGTGCGGGTCAGCAGGTCGCGGCCGTTGGCGTCGGTGCCGAGCCAGTGGCCGCCTTCCAGGGTCGGGCCCACGTCGAAGGCGTTCCAGTCGACGTCGGCCAGCCCCCAGGGGGTCAGCCAGGGACCGATAAAGCAGGCCAGGGTCATCAGGCCGAGCAGCCACAGGCTGGCCATGGCCGCGCGGTTCTGGCTCAGCCGGCGCCAGGCGTCGCGGCCGAGGCTGTCGCCGACGGGGGCGGCGGTCGGGGCGAGGGAATCGGTACTCATGGCGTCGCCTCAGTCGTCATAGCGGATTTGGGGATCAAGGGCCGAGTAGATCAGGTCCACGATCAGGTTCATCAACACGATCAGGGCGCCGTAGAACACCACCGTGCCCATCACCAGGGTGTAGTCGCGGTTGAGCGCGCCCTGGACGAAGTAGCGGCCGATGCCGGGGATGCCGAAGATCTGCTCGATCACCACGGAGCCGGTGATGATGCCGGCGATGGCCGGGCCCAGGTAGGAGGTCACCGGCAGCAGGGCGGGGCGCAGGGCGTGGCGCCAGACCACCTCGGCCTCGGTCAGTCCCTTGGCTCGGGCGGTGCGAATATAGTGGCTGCCCATCACCTCGATCATGCTGGCGCGCATCATCCGCGCGATGTAGGCGATCTGCTGGATCGATAGCGCGATCACCGGCAGGATCAGGTTGGGCAGGGCGCCGTCGTTCCAGCCCCCCGCCGGCAGCCAGCCGAGCAGCACCCCGAACACCAGCGCCAGCACCGGCGCCACCACGAAGTTGGGCACCGCGATGCCGGCCAGCGCCGTGCCCATCACCGTGTAGTCCACGGCGGTATTGCGCTTGAGTGCGGCGATGATGCCCAGCGGCAGGCCGATCGCCAGCGCCAGCAGGATCGCCAGGCCGCCGATCTGCAGGCTTACCGGGAAGCCCTGCATGATCAGCTCGGTGACGGTGAAGTCCTTGTACTTGAACGAGGGCCCGAAGTCGCCCTGGACCAGGTTGCCCAGGTAGCGGAAGTACTGCTGCCACAGCGGTTCGTCCAGGTGGTAGGCGGCCATCAGGTTGGCCTCGATCTCCGGCGGCAGGGCGCGCTCGCCGTCGAAGGGCCCGCCGGGGGCGATGCGCATCAGAAAGAAGGCGATGGTGATGACGATCAGCATCGTCGGTATGGCCTGGGCCAGGCGTTTCAAGGTGTAGCTCAGCATGGCGCCGTTCCTCGGTTGACATGGAGGGCGGGCCATCCCTGGCCGCGCCCGCGATGGGGTTGGAGCGGGTGATCGTCAGGGCGCGTCGGCGTCCACGGACACGTAGCGCAGCGGATGCACGTCGAGCGTCGTGGGCTGCCAGCCCTTGACGTCCGGCGAGACCAGGTTGACGACCACGTAGTCGTAGATCGGCAGCATCACGTCGGCTTCCAGCAGGCGCTGCTCGGCCTCGCTCATCAGCGCGGCGCGTCGGTCCGCGTCGAGCTCATGGGTGCTGGCCTCGACCAGGGCGTCGTACTCGGGGTCCGCGTAGCCGGTGCTGGCCGCCGCCGAGCCTCCCGCGGCGTAGGCGTTGAGGAAGTCGTAGGGGTCGTTGACCGTGGCCACGAAGCCGTAGCGGGCGATCTCGAAGTCGCCCTGGCGCAGGCCGGCGAAGTGCACCGCCGCCTCGCGGTTGACCAGCTCGATCTCCACCCCCAGCGGGCGCCACATGGCGGCGATGGCCACGGCGATCTTCTTGTGGTCTTCCAGGGTGTTGTAGGACAGCTCAAGTTCAAGCGGTCGATCCGGCCCGTAGCCGGCCTGATCCAGCAGCTCCCGGGCCCTGGCCCGGCGGCTGTCCATGTCCTGATCATGGAAGTCGAGGCTTGCCGAGGTAGGCGAGGCGATGGTGCGGGGCACAAACCAGTAGGACGGCGTCTGGCCCATGCCCAGCAGGCGCTCGGTGATCACCTCGCGGTCGAGCGCCAGGTTCAGCGCCTCGCGCACCCGCTCATCGCTGAGCGGCGTGCCTTCACGCAGGTTGAGCATATAGAAGTAGCTGCCGATCAGCGGCCCGACGCGCAGCGACTCGCCCAGGTTCTCCTGGGCCCACTCGAAGCGCGCGGAAGGCACCGCACCGTAGGCGATGTCGAGCTCGCCTGAGCGAAAACGGTTCATCAGCGCCGAGGTGTCCTCGATGGCGTGGAAGTCGACACCCTCCAGTGCCACCTCATCGACGGCGTAGTAGCGAGGGTTGCGCGCCACCTCGACCTTGTCCTGGGGCTTCCAGTCGGTGAGCACGAAGGGTCCACTGGCCACCAGGGTGCCTGGCCGGGTCCAGTCCTCGACGTCGCTGGTGAGCAGGTGGCGGGGCAGAGGTGCGGCCTCGGTCATTGCCATGGCCTGAAGAAAGTAGGCGGTGGGCTCGGACAGCCGGATTTCCAGGGTGTGGGAATCCAGAGCGGTGACGCCGAGGCTCTCGGGTTCGGCCGCGCCGGTGTTGATCGCCCGGGCGTTGATGATGGGGTAGTAGAGATTGGCGTTGTGGTTGGCGGTGGCCGGCGTCACCAGGCGTCGCAGGGCGAAGACGGCGTCGTCGGCGGTGATTGGCTCGCCGTCGGACCACTGCGCCTCGCGCAGCCGGAAGGTGATGACCCGACCGTCGTCGGACAGCTCCCAGGATTCGGCCAGGCCCGGCACCAGCGCGCCGTCGGGGCCGTAGTTGATCAGACGATCGAACAGTTGGCGGGTGATCCGGCTCTCCCAGTTGCCGTTGACCTTCTGCGGATCCAGGGTGCTGGGTTCGGCGCCGTTGCCGACCTGCAGGGTGGCGGCCTGGGCGTCGGCAGCGGGCAGACAGAGTCCGAGGCTTGTCGTTGCCATCAGGCCGGCAAGTGCCAGCGGACGAAAGGCGTCCATGGAGACCATAGTGAAGTCCTTGTGGGGTAGGCAGAGCATCGGTAGGGGACTCGCCTCCTGGTGGAGGCGAGTCCTTGAAGCGAGTCCTTGAAGATAGCCCAGCGCTGCTGTTTACAAGTCCCAGCGCTGCTATCTACAAACCCAGCGCTGCTACTCGTCGAAGGAGATCCAGCGAGACGGGTGATCGTCCTCGATATTGTCTTCCCAGCCGCTGATCTTCGGGTTCACCAGGTTGCGCGAGACGTAGTAGAGCATCGGGATCAGGGCGTCGTCGTCCATGGCCAGGGCCTCGGCGCTTTCCATGACGGCCTTGCGTTCATCCAGGTCCAGGGTGGCGGCGGCCTGGTCGTAGAGGGCGTCGAACTCCTCGTTGGCGTAGGCCCCGTAGTTGTTGCCGACGCCGGAACGCAGCAGCGCCAGAAAGTTCTCGGCGTCGTTGTAGTCGGCGATCCAGCCGGCCCGGGCCACATCGAAGTCTCCCTCGGCGATGGTCTGGTAGTGCACCGTGGCCTCGGCATTGACTAGCTCCACCTCGACACCCAGCGGGCGCCACATGGACGACACCGCCACCGCGATCTTCTTGTGCTCGTCGGTGGTGTTGTAGCGCAGGCGCAGTTCGAGCGGTGACTCCTGGCTGTAGCCGGCCTCTTCCAGCAATTGCTTGGCGCGGGCCATGCGGGCGTTCATGTCATCGGTGATGTCATTGCCGTCGGCGTCTTCGAAGCTGGTGTTCTGCACCTGGTAGTGATCGATGCCGTCAGGCACGAAGGACAGCGATTTCTGGAAGGTGCCGCCCATGATCTGCTGAGCGATGACGTCGCGGCGCACCGCCATGTTGAGCGCCTCGCGCACCCTGGGGTCGGCGGTGGGATGACCGTCGCGGTGGTTGAACACGTAGTAGTAGCTGCCGAGGTAGGTGGCCATGTGGGTGGCCTCGGGGATCTCTTCCTTCAACAGCGGGTACATGCTCGAGGAGTACTCGGTCATGATGTCCAGCTCGCCCGCGCGAAAGCGCGAGACGCCGGCGTTGCGATCCTCGATGGTGTGGTAGCGCACGCCGTCCAGCGCCACCTGGTCGGCCTCGTAGTACTCGGGATTCTTGACCACGGTGATGCGCGACTGGGAGATCCACTCGGTGGGGGTGAAGGCACCGTTGGTAACGATATTGTCGAGATCCACGTAGTCCCGGCCGTACTCCTCGAAGGTGTGCTGTGGCTGGGGGTAGCCGGTGTAGTGGGTCAGCAGCTGCAGGAAGTAGGGCGTCGGTTGAGTCAGCTGGACCACGAAGGTGCGGCCTTCGTCGCGGCTTTCCACGCCAAGCTCCTCCAGGGGCAGCTCGCCGGTGTTGACCTCCCTGGCGTTGACCACCGGATAGAGCATATAGGCGTACTTGGAGGCGTTGGCCGGGTCCAGCAGGTGGCGCCAGCCGAACACGAAGTCCTCGGCGGTGACAGGCTCGCCGTCGGACCAGCGGGCATCCTCGCGCAGGCTGAAGGTGTAGGTCTTGCCGTCCTCGGAGACCTCCCAGTCGGTGGCCATGCCGGGCAGGATCTCGCCGTCCGGGGCGTTCTTGACCAGGCCCTCGTAAACGTCCATCAGGATCTGGGACTCCCACACGCCGCCAGAGATCTGGGAGGTGTCGAAGGAGGCGAGTTCGCCGGTGACGCCAAGATCGAGGGTCTCGGCCATGGCCGGTGCGCTGATGGCGGCCGCCAGCGAGGACAGGGTCAGGCCGGAGGCCAGCGCCAGGCGGCGGGCCCAGCGAGCACGGTTCGCGATCATGTCAGTTCCTTGTTCGTGTTGGCATTGTTGTCGCGGGCCGGGCCGTTGGCAGCGCGGTTCGCTGCGACCACGGCCATTGTGGGAAGGCCGCACAAGGCGTGCGACACCGGCTAAGCCCGCTTAGTCGATATCGACCATCGCGCCGTGGCTCCGGTGCTGTCCAGACGAAAATTTTCATGACGTCTTGCGTTTCGTCGATAGCCCCGTGGGAGCCCTTGTGGCAAGGGGGCTCGATGGCAGGAGCAGGATGACGGGGTTAGACGTTTTGGCTACAATGCATCCCCTTTATCGCGGCCTGGCCGACGATCATCGCAACTGGCCCATCGCCACCGGCGCATCGCGAGCGCACGCCGGCACCCGGCGAGGGACGACAAAAGGCGAACTTCATGTTGGAAACCAACCCGATTCACAACCTCATCAAGGACCTGTCTGAGCGGACAGACGTCCTGAGGGGGTATCTTTGACTATGCCGAAAAGAAAGATCGGCTAGAGGAAGTCACCCGCGAGCTTGAGGACCCGGCGGTCTGGAACGACCCGGACTACGCCCAGAAGCTCGGCAAGGAACGTGCCTCGCTGGAACTGGTGGTCGCCACCATCGACGAGCTGGACCAGGGCCTCGGCGACAGCCGGGACCTGCTGGAGCTGGCCGAGATGGAAGACGATGAGGCCACCGTGGCCGAGGTCGAGAAGGAACTGGCCTCGATGCAGGCCAACCTCGAGAAGCTCGAGTTCCGGCGCATGTTCTCCGGCGAGATGGACGAGAACAGCGCCTATCTCGACATCCAGGCGGGCTCCGGCGGCACCGAGGCCCAGGACTGGGCCAACATGCTGCTGCGCATGTATCTGCGCTGGGCCGAGTCCCACGGTTTCAAGGCCGAGATCATCGAGCTGTCGGCCGGTGAAGTGGCCGGGATCAAGTCGGCCACGGTGCACGTCCAGGGCGAGTACGCCTTCGGCTGGCTGCGCACCGAGACCGGGGTGCATCGTCTGGTGCGCAAGAGTCCGTTCGACTCCGGCGGCCGCCGCCACACCTCCTTTGCCTCGGTGTTCCTGTCGCCGGAGATCGACGACAGCTTCGAGGTCGAGATCAATCCGGCGGATCTGCGCGTCGACACCTACCGCTCCAGCGGCGCCGGTGGTCAGCACGTCAACACCACCGACTCGGCGGTGCGGATCACCCACGAGCCGTCCGGCGTGGTGGTGTCGTGCCAGAGCCAGCGCAGCCAGCACGCCAACCGCGACTTCGCCATGAAGCAGTTGAAGGCGAAGCTGTGGGAGCTGGAAATGCAGAAGCGCAACGCCGCCAAGCAGGAGGCCGAGGACTCCAAGGCCGACATCGGCTGGGGCAGCCAGATCCGTTCCTATGTGCTGGACGACCAGCGCATCAAGGACCTGCGCACCGGCGTGCAGTCGAGCAACTGCGACAAGGTGCTCGACGGCGATCTTGACCAGTACATCGTCGCGAGCCTCAAGCAGGGGCTTTAAGCGACCGTCGCCAAGCCCACCGCGTCGCGACTTCGCCCCGGGAGCCAAGTGGCCTCGGGGCGTTTCGCCACCACCATTCATGGGTCCCGTGCCGGGGCCGTTCGGGGAACCGCCGTGGCGGCTTCCCTGCCGTGACAGAGACGAGTAGCCATGGCCAACCAGGATACGCCTTCCACCAATGACGCCGTTGCCGAAGAGAACCGCCTGATCGCGGAGCGCCGCGCCAAGCTGGCGGCTCGTCGCGAGCGCGCCGAGGCCGAGGGCGGCAGCGCCTTCCCCAACGACTTTCGCCGTGACAGCCTGGCCGCCGAGCTCGAGGCGGAACTTGGCGAGCATGACAAGGAAGCGCTGGAGTCGCTGGGCCGCGAGGCCGCGGTCGCCGGGCGCATCATGCGCAAGCGCGGCCCCTTTATCGTGATCCAGGACGTCAGCGGCCAGATCCAGCTCTACGTCGACAAGAAGGGGCTGGATCCTGCCCTGCTCGAGGACATCAAGGGCTGGGACATCGGCGACATCGTGGCCGGCCAGGGCCCGGTGCACAAGTCCGGCAAGGGCGACCTGTACGTGATGATGCGCGAGGCCAAGCTCCTGACCAAGAGCCTGCGCCCGCTGCCCGACAAGTTCCACGGCCTCACCGACATGGAAGCGCGTTACCGCCAGCGCTATGTCGACCTGATCATGAACCCGGACTCGCGCCGGGTGTTCGAGACCCGTGCCGGCATCATCAGCGCCATGCGCCGCTTCTTCGAGGATCGCGGCTTCATGGAGGTGGAAACGCCGATGCTGCAGCCGATCCCCGGCGGCGCCACGGCGCGTCCCTTCATCACCCACCACAATGCGCTGGACATCGACATGTACCTGCGTATCGCGCCAGAGCTTTACCTGAAGCGCCTGGTGGTGGGGGGCTTCGAGCGGGTCTTCGAGATCAACCGCAACTTCCGTAACGAAGGGCTCTCCACCCGCCACAACCCCGAGTTCACCATGGTCGAGTTCTACTGGGCCTACGTGGACTACCAGGCGCTGATGGATCTGACCGAGGCGATGCTGCGCGAGATCGCCCAGAAGGTGCTCGGCACCACCACCCTGAACTACCAGGGAGCGACCTACGACCTGGGCCAGCCGTTCGTGCGGATGACCCTGCGCGAGGCGATCCTGGCTCACGGCGAAGGCATCGAGGCCGCGGACATCGACGACCTCGACGCCGCCCGTGCCCTGGCCGAGCGCCTCGGCATCAAGGTCAAGGATGGTTGGGGACTCGGCAAGCTGCAGACCGAGATCTTCGAGGAGGTGGCCGAGGCGCGCCTGGACCAGCCGACCTTCATCACCGAGTATCCGGCCGAGGTCAGCCCGCTGGCGCGGCGCAACGACGCCAATCCCTTCGTCACCGACCGCTTCGAGTTCTTCGTCGGCGGCCGTGAGATCGCCAACGGCTTCTCCGAGCTCAATGACGCCGAGGACCAGGCCGAGCGCTTCCGCGCCCAGGCGGCCGAGAAGGACGCCGGTGACCTGGAGGCGATGTACTACGACGCCGACTACGTGCGCGCGCTCGAGGTAGGCCTGCCGCCCACCGCCGGCGAGGGCATCGGTATCGACCGCCTGGTGATGCTGTTCACCGACAGCCCCTCGATCCGCGACGTGCTGCTGTTCCCGGCGATGCGCCCGGAAGCCGGCGAGGCCTGAGCCGTTCGGCCTGGCCACCGAGGACAATGTCCCCAGTGGTCGGGTCGATGGATTGTCGGCGGGGTCGGGCCGATGGATTGTCGGCGGGGCCGGGCTTTTGCTGGCAAGCGAGGCCCTTAGCACCCATAATGGCTGCGATTCGACGTCGAGGAGACCGCGATGAAACTGCTCAACCGCTCCGCACTGAGCGTCAGACCCACCCAGCACTTTGTTGACTGGATCAATGCCCTGGAACCGACCATGGGCGATGACGACCTCACGCTCGCCGACGTCGACCGGGAAAGCACGGTCTACCTGATCCCGGAGATGGACACCCCCGAGGCGCTGGAAGCCTTCGTTCGCGAGCGCTATCTCGAGGTGCTCGAGAACGAACTGCGCGCCTGGGAAGAGGACGAACGGCAGTGGCCCGAGGCCCTGAACTGGGAGCTGTTCCAGCGCTTCTTGCAGGTCGAGCACAGCTATCTGGCGATCGATCTGGATGGCGAGGCTGCGCTTGAGATCTCCGAGGTGGACGACGAACTGCTGGCCGACCTCGAGCAGGACTGAAACAGCGCGGCCTGCCGCCGCTGATCAGTGTCTGCCGGATGTACCCCGCAGGTGTCGACGAGACCGGCCACGGCCGGTCTCGTTGCGTGCCGGCATGACCTCCTGTGCCTGACCACCCCGATGCAAGACAACACCCGCCTAGACAACACCAGGAATTGCCCCGATGAGTCGACTGTTCTCCACCCGTGACGGCGACGACGGCCTGCCCGGGCCGGAGCGACGGCTGGCGGTCATCGCCTTGGTGCTGGGGACCCTGATGGCGGTGGTGGACACCACCATGATCAATATCGCGCTGCCCTCCATGGCGCGGGATCTGGGCGTGTCCGATGCCCGCGCGGTGTGGATCACCAACCTGTTCCAGGTGGTCTGCGCGGCCATGCTGCTGGTGTTCGCCGCCGCCAGTGAGTTGCTCAGTCGGCGCAAGGTCTACGTGGCAGGGCTCACCCTGTTCGTAGTGGCGGCGCTGGGCAGCGCGCTGTCGCCCAACTTCGAGACCCTGCTGGTGTTTCGTGCCCTGCAGGGCGTCGGCGCCGCCGCCACCCTGTCGATCGGGCCGAGCCTCTATCGCTCGATCTTTCCCTCGCGCCTGCTCGGCAGCGCCCTGGGCCTGTCGTCGCTGGTGGTGGCGGGGGGCTACGCCGCCGGCCCGTCGATCGGTGGTCTGGTGCTGTCGGTGGCCAACTGGCCGTGGCTGTTCGCCCTGAACGTGCCGCTGGGCGCCGCCGCCGCGGTCATGGCCTGGCGAGCCCTGCCCAGGGAGGAACGCCGCGAGGGCAACTTCGACGCCTTCGGCGCCCTGGCCTCCATGGCCATGCTGGCGGGACTGTTCATGTGCATGGACGCCGTCGGTCATCGCGCGCCGCTGGCCGAGATCCTGGCCTGGCTGGCGGTGACGGTGGTGTCGGCGGTGGCCTTTATCCGTCGCCAGGGGCGGGCTCCCCATCCGCTGCTGCCGCTGGGGCTGTTTCGTGAACCGCGTTTCAGCCTGGCAGTGTCCGCCCAGGGCACCGCCTTCATCGGACAGGGGCTGACCTTCGTTGCGCTGTCGTTTCTCTACCAGCAGCAGATGGGCTACTCGGCGCTGCATACCGCCTGGTTGTTTACCCCCTGGCCGCTGACCATCATGGTGGTCGGGCCGCTGTCTGGTCGTCTGGCCGATCGCTTCAACCCGAGCGTGGTGGCAAGCGTCGGCCTGGTCATGCTGTTGCTTGGGCTGGTCAGCCTGGCGGCGCTGCCGCAGGACGCCAGCGCGATCGACAGCCTGTGGCGTACCGCCCTGTGTGGCGCAGGCTTCGGCCTGTTCCAGCCGCCCAACAACCGTGAACTGATGACCAGCGTACCCAAGGCCCGCAGCGCCAACGCCTCGGGGGTGATGAGTACCACCCGCACGGTGGGGCAGTCGCTGGGGGTGGCCCTGGTCGGGCTGTGCCTGGCCGCCGGCGCTGGCGTTCAGCAGGCGTTGTGGGTCGGCGCTGTCACCACCTTGCTGGCGCTGGTGATCAGCCTGGTGCGTATCCCCCGGGCCCATCGTGCGTATCGTGCGGCGCGGGAGCAGAAGAAGGCCGCGCGGGCCGGCTACTCCGAACGAGTGGGCGAGGACTCCCCGAACCGGGTCGCGGATCGGGCTTAGTCAGCGGCTGGGCGAGGGCGTACAATGGCACAGTATGTACAAAATTAACCGTCACAGACGCGAGTACCCATCATGAGTATTCAGGCGACCATCGAACACAAGCTAAAGGCCCTGGAGCCCACCGAACTGGTGGTCGAGAACGAGAGCCACATGCACAGCGTGCCGCCGAACTCGGAAACCCACTTCAAGGTGACCCTGGTCTCCGAGCGCTTTTCCGGGCTGATGCCGGTCAAGCGCCACCAGCAGATCTACTCGCTGCTGGCCGATGAACTGTCCGGCCCGGTCCACGCCCTGGCGCTGCACCTTTACACCCCCGGTGAGTGGGATAGCCGCAGTGCACCGCGTCCGGACTCGCCCAACTGCATGGGCGGCTCACGCTCGTGACGCCGGAGCCGACACGGCTCGCCTATCTGGATGCCATGGGGCTGACCGCCTGGGTGGCCCGCTATCAGCTACCCAACGCCCGCGAGACCGAAGCCTGCGACTGGCCCGAGCCGGTACCCGAAGAGCGGCCCCAGCCCGGTGCCAAGGGCCTGCATGCGCTGCTCGATGACATGCCCGCCTCGGCCGGCGGTGGCGACACGTCCGCCGGGGCGACCGAGCAGGCCGCTGTCGCTGATTCGTCCTCTGCCGTCCAGGCTCCTGCCCCCCAGGCGCCGGCTGGTCCGCGCAAGGCCAGGGCGCTGCTCGGTGATATCGTGCCCGATGCAGACGACGGTGCAGCGACGGCCCCCACGGCCATGCCGGCAGAGGATGAGGCGGAGGAAGGCGCCGAGCCGCTGCGCTTCGGCTGTCAGGTGGCCTGTCTCGACGGTCGCTGGCTTTTGCTGGTCGCCCGTGACGAACCGCTGGGGCCCCTGCACCAGCGGCTTCTGCTCAATATCCTGACCGGCGCCGGGGTCAGGCCGTCGCAGCGACCGGTGTTCGACTCCCTTGCCTGGCCGCTGGAAGAGGGCTTGCCGGTCAGGCGGCCGTTGGACGAGGCGCGTCAGGGGCTCAAGGCCTTTGTGGCCGGGCGCGCTCGTCGTGGCTGGGCTCCGGAGCGGGTGCTGGTATTCGGCCGCCAGGAGGCGCTGATGCAAGCACTGGCCCCGTCTGACACCACCGACAACAGCGCGCAGCCTCCGCGCAGCCAGACCCTGGCGCTGCCATTGTGGCAGGGCCCGGGGCTCGACGAACTGCTCGCCGGTGACGGCGTCGGTGCCGAGGCCAAGCGCCGGCTGTGGTCGCAGATCGGCGAGTGGCAGGCACAGTGGAGCGACGGCACTCGAGGTGATGGTGCTGGAGGCGATGGTGCAAGAGTCGATGGTGCAAGAGACGACAGCGATGGCGCCTGAGGCGACAGCGGGCCAGCAGAGCTGTCCGCATAGCGGTGTCTACGGTCCTGTCCGTGTCCTTGGCGCCGCCGATCTTGATGCTCTCCTGCGACTGGAAGCGATGCCGTCAGCGCCGTTGTCCAGCCCTCAGGCGTTGGCCCAGGCGCTGGAAGATGACCAGCGCCTGTTGCTGGGGATCGATCGGCTGGGACCGGCAGGTGATGTCGGCGTTGAAGGCGGCCTTGATGCGGGCATGACGGGGCAGAGGGCTATTCACGCCTACGCCTTGCTGGCACGCCAGCCCTTCGAGGCCGAGCTGGAAGCGATCCTGGTGGCCCCGCAAGCTCGCCGCCAAGGGCTTGCCGCACGGCTGCTGACAAGCCTGATTGCGGTAGCGCGCCAGTGGGGCTCGGAGCGACTGCTGCTGGAGGTGCGTGCCGACAACGGCGCGGCGATCGCCTGCTACCGAGCCGCCGGCTTCGCCGAGGATGGTGTGCGTCGCGGCTACTATCCGCCGCTGGCCGATGGCGGCGAGCGTGTCGATGCCTTGCTGATGTCGCTGGCGCTTGACTGAAACAGCCTGAAGCGCACGGCTTCCGTGCATCCATCGTACGCGCAATGCAAAAGGGCTCCCCATGGGGAGCCCTTTTCATTCGTGTCGATCGTTCGTATCAGCCGTTCGAGTCGACACTGCCGGCACACAAGGCAGGTCAGAGGCTATGGGCGGGCGCCTGTTCGGTATTGCCCGTTTCGCCTTCCACCTCATCGAGCTGGCCCAGGATGGCGGTCAGGCGACGTTCCCACTCTTCGCGATCCTGCTTCAGGCGAGCGTTTTCCTCGCGCAACTCCTCGGCTTCCAGTTTCAGCAATTCCAGGGCCTCAAGGGCGCTGGAGACCTTCTTTTCGAGTTGGTTGAAGAGTTCCGTGCTCATCCTCGTCTCCTGACATGACGTGGGGTGAAGGCGCGACGCGCGCCCCGATGGAACGAGCGTAACGCCGCCGCCGCCGGCGAACAAGCGTCGCCGGGCGGCGACGGGGCTGCTTTGCTGATTCGGCTCAGGAATTACGACGGTCGCGTGCTTGGGGTACTGCCGGCTCAGCTCTCAGACGCAGCGTCCTTGAGCGAGTCGGCGTCGCTTTCGCTGCGTCGATACAGACGCCCCATGCTGTCTCCGGCGCGGACCTCTCGGTGTAGCTGCCAGGTGGGGGGCACGGCGGGAACCAGGCCACTTTCGACCTCCACGTAGATCCAGGCCTCATCCGCCAGCCAGCCGGCTTCCAGGGCCTGGCAGCATGGCTCGGCGAGGCCCTGGCGAAAGGGCGGGTCGAGAAACACCAGGTCGAAGGGGCTGGCGGTATCGTCTTTCAGCAGCGCTGCGGCGTCGGCGCGTCGCACCTTGGCGCGATCGATCGCCAGCGTCGCCAGGTTATCGCTGATCGCCTGGGCCACCTGGGCATCGCGCTCGACGAACAGGGCCTCGCTGGCGCCACGCGATAGCGCCTCCAGGCCCAGGGCACCGGTGCCGGCGAACAGATCGAGCACGCGAATGCGGTACAGCTCGCCCCCGAGCCAGTTGAACAGGGTTTCGCGCACCCGGTCCGGGGTCGGGCGCAGGCCGGGCTTGTCGAGCACCGGAAGCTGGCGGCGGCGGTGTTCGCCACCGATGATACGCAGCTTGCCAGGCGGCCGACCGCTCGCGGGACTCTTGCCCGAGCGGGGTTTTCCGGCGCCGCCGCGCGGACGGTTTCTTGAAGGACGTTGTCGACTCATGGGCGGCGATTCTACCCCCATGGCCGGGTGTCGTCATGCCTTCGCCATCGCTTCTGTGGCAGGCTGTGGGCAGCGTCGCGTCGCCGCCTCGGGGCTGTCCTGTGTCCACAGCGAGCGGGCAGGGTGGTAGGATGTGGCGGTTCGTTCACCGGCTGAGGCGTCAGGTCATCCATGTTCGGTATTTTCAAGCGCAAGAAGAAGCACACGGGCGAAGAACCCGCCAAGGACCAGGAAGTCGTCGATCAGTCGTCTGCAGATGAGGCGGAAGGCGCGGCTGACAGGGAGGCTGAACAGCCCCTCGGCGGCGAGCTGTCGCAAGGCTCACCGTCGGATGCCGAGCCGCCCCAGCAGGGCCGGGAATCTGGCCCCGAGCCGACCGAGACCGCCGAGGCGGTGGTGCCGGAGCCTGTCGAGCCGGCAGCGCCAGCGCCTGCCGAGCCGTCCACCCCTGCCGGGCAGGCGCCCGTTGAAGCCGAGCTCAACAAGCCAGAGCCCGTCGAGCCAGAGCCCGTCGAGCCAGTGCCTGTAGAGCCAGAGCCCGTTGAGCAAAGCAGCGTCGCGGCAGCGTCCGACCAGGCGCCGCCTGCCGCCCCCCAGCCGGCTGGCGAGCCCGCCGAAGATGAATCGCCGGCCTCGGCGCACAAGTTGGCCGAGGCGGAGGTGCCCGAGCCTGCAAGTCCGCCAGCTCCCGACGCTGGCACCGGCCAGCGCGAGCACGCCGAGGTGATCGAGCCCAGCCGTCCCACCGGCCCGGCCCTGCAGGAAAAGCCCAGAGCGCCGGTGCAGGGTGGCAAGGGTGGCGAGAAGAAGGGCTGGTTTGCGCGCATGCGCGAGGGCCTTGGCAAGACTCGGGCCAACCTGAGCGACGGCCTGGCCGACCTGTTCATGGGTGCCAAGCAGATCGATGACGAGCTGATCGAGGACATCGAGACCCAGCTGCTGATGGCCGACGTCGGTATCGAGGCCACCAGCGAAATCATCGAGGCGCTGACCGATCGCGTCTCGCGCAAGGAGCTGAAGGACCCGGAGGCGCTGTATCGTGCGCTGCAGCAGGAGCTGGCCGCCATGCTCGGCGAGGTCAGCCAGCCCCTGAGCCTCGAGACCGCCGACGGTGGGCCCTTCGTCATCCTGGTGGTGGGCGTCAACGGCGTCGGCAAGACCACCACCATCGGCAAGCTGACCCAGCGCTTCCAGCGCGAGGGCAAGAGCGTGATGCTGGCGGCGGGGGATACCTTCCGCGCGGCTGCGGTAGAGCAGCTCAAGGTGTGGGGCGAGCGCAACAGCGTGCCGGTGGTGGCTCAGCACACCGGCGCCGACAGCGCCTCGGTGATCTATGACGCCGTGGCGGCGGCCCGTGCCCGTGGCGTCGACGTCTTGATCGCCGATACCGCTGGTCGCCTGCACAACAAGAGTCACCTGATGGAAGAGCTCAAGAAGGTCCATCGGGTGATGGGCAAGCTCGATGCGCAGGCGCCTCACGAGGTGATGCTGGTGCTCGACGCCGGTACCGGCCAGAACGCCTTGTCCCAGGCGGCCACCTTCAACGAGGCGGTTCCGGTCAGCGGGATCACCCTGACCAAGCTCGACGGTACCGCCAAGGGGGGCGTGATCTTCGCCCTGGCCAAGCAGCTGAAGACGCCGATCCGCTTTATCGGGGTGGGTGAGAGTCTGGATGACCTGCGGCCGTTCAAGGCCGAGGACTTCGTCGACGCCCTGTTCGATCGTCGCCCGAGTGACGCCGACGAATGATCGCCTTTGAGCACGTCGGCAAGCGCTATGGAGGGCGCTTCGAGGCGCTCTCCAATATCGATTTTCGCGTCTCGCGGGGCGAGATGGTGTTTCTCACCGGCCATTCCGGTGCCGGCAAGAGTTCGCTGCTGCGGCTGATCATGCGCCTGGAGCGACCCAGTCGCGGACGGGTGATGGTCGCCGGTCACGATATCGACAAGCTGCATCCCAGCCAGTTGCCGTTCTACCGGCGTCAGATCGGGGTGGTCTTCCAGGACCACCAGCTGCTGTTCGACCGCTCGATCTATCACAACGTGGCGTTGCCGCTGGAGATCCGCGGCCTGGCGCCGCGGGATATCGCGCGGCGGGTCCGCGCCGCACTCGACAAGGTCGGCCTGTTGCACCGCGAAAAGGCGCTTCCCATCGAGCTTTCCGGCGGCGAGCAGCAGCGCGTGGGGATCGCCCGGGCGGTGGTCAACAAGCCCGCCCTGCTGCTGGCCGATGAGCCTACCGGTAACCTCGACCCTCAGTTGTCCGCCGATATCATGGGGCTGTTCGAGGACTTTCATCGCATCGGCACCACGGTGATGATTGCCAGTCACGATCTGGCGTTGATCGCCAGGCTGCGTCACCGCACCCTGCGCCTGAGCGAGGGGCGTTTGGTGGCCGACGAGGAGGCCGCATGAGCGCTCGCCATTCGCGCAAGGGCGCGGCGACGCCCAGGGGCGCCTCGGCCGCCGCACGTACGGGCGGCCGCCAGGAGGCCTCGACGTCACCTCGCGGTGCGCGTCAGCAGACGGTGCGCGCACAGGGGCAGTGGCAAGCCTGGCTGCGCCACCATCGCGCCATGTGTGTGGACAGCCTGCGCCGGCTGGTGCGCCAGCCGGTGGGTAGCCTCTTGACCATGCTCGCCATCGCCATCGCCCTGGTGCTGCCCAGCGCCCTGTGGCTGTCACTGGACAGCGCCAAGCTGGTGGACGCCGAGCTGGACGCCAGCGCCACCCTGACGGCCTACCTCGACAAAGGGGTGAGCGAGTCCGAGACCGGTCGCATCCTGGAAGCGCTGGAGGCTCAGTCGGAGGTCGCCGCCACCGAATTGATCACCGCCGAGCAGGGCATGGCGGAATTCCAGCAATCCCTGGGGCTCGATGATGCCCTGGCGCGGCTCGACGAGAATCCGCTGCCCGCCGCGGTGGTGATCTCGCCGACGACGCCGTCTCCGGAGGCCATGGCGGCGCTGTCCGAGCGCCTGTCGGCGATGTCCGGGGTGGCCGAGGTGCGCCTCGATCTGGCCTGGATCGAGCGTCTGCGGCAACTGGCTGAGCTGGGGCGTCGCCTGACCCTGGCGCTGGGCGTGCTGTTTGGTTTGGGCGTGCTGCTGGTGGTGGGCAACACCATCCGCCTGGCGGTGGAGAACCGGCGCAAGGAGATCGAGGTGGTGACCCTGATCGGCGCTACCCATGCCTTTGTACGCCGACCCTTTCTGTACAGCGGTGCCTGGTATGGCCTGGGCGGCGGACTGCTGGCGTGGGGTCTTCTGACGCTGGGCAGCGACTGGCTGGCGGCGCCGGTGGCATCGCTGGCGGCCAGCTACGGCGCGCACTATCAGCTACCGACCCTGGGCCTCGTCGGCTCTACAACATTGCTGACTTGTAGTACACTATTGGGCTGGTTGGGAGCCTGGATCGCCGTCAGCCGCCATCTGGCGGGCATCAAGCCACGCTAGCGGCAACAGGTAATCACCCGTTTCTTGTACGGTTTCGTCGGATGTCTACGACCAAAGGGGAACTTCTTCCTATTTTTATCCTCCAAGGTGCATCCGAAATCTTGTTGGTCTTCGAGGAGACAACCTGCACATGAGCAACAGTCTTCTGCCGGTGGGTCATCTTTCACCGGGGCACGACCTCAACGGCTATATTCAGGCCGTCAATCGCATTCCGCTGCTGACGGTGGATGAAGAGCAGGACCTGGCCCATCGCCTTCAGCAGGAAGGCGATCTGGAAGCCGCCCGCCGTCTGGTCATGTCCCATCTGCGTTTTGTCGTGCACATCGCACGCAGCTATTCCGGCTATGGACTTCCCCAGGCTGACCTGATTCAGGAAGGCAACGTCGGCCTGATGAAGGCCGTCAAGCGTTTCGACCCGACCCAAGGCGTACGCCTGGTGTCTTTCGCGGTGCACTGGATCAAGGCCGAGATCCACGAGTTCGTGCTGCGCAACTGGCGTATCGTCAAGATCGCCACCACCAAGGCCCAGCGCAAGCTGTTCTTCAACCTGCGGGGCGCCAAGAAGCGCCTGGCCTGGTTGAACAGCGACGAGGTCGACGCCATCGCCAAGGACCTGGACGTCAAGCCCGAGGTGGTGCGCGAGATGGAAGGTCGTCTGGCCTCCCATGATGCCGGCTTCGATGCCTCACCGTCCGAGGACGAGGATTCGGCCTATCAGGCACCGGTTCACTATCTGGACGACGCCAGCCAGGACCCGGCGACCCAGCTCGAGGACAGCGACTGGGAGCAGGACGCTACCCGCCGCCTCCAGGGCGCGCTGGCCGAGCTCGACGAGCGCTCGCGGGATATCCTGAGCCAGCGCTGGCTCGCCGAAAACAAGGCGACCCTGCATGAACTGGCCGACGTCTATGGCGTGTCCGCCGAGCGCATTCGTCAGCTCGAGAAGAACGCCATGAAGAAGATCCGCGAACGTCTGGGCGACAGCATGGCGGCCTGAGGCCTGACCGCCATCGATTGCGCCAGCCGCTGGCAGGACGAAAACGCCCGAACCTCACGGTTCGGGCGTTTTCAGTTGTGGCTGAGCTTGTACCAAGGCGACTGCCACAAGGGCTGTAGGGTGGTTGCCTGAGCCGCTATACGAACTGCTATACCAGCCGCTACACGCCCTGGTGCCAGCGCCTAGCCCTGGGCGCTGGCAGCACCCGTCAGGCCGCCAGCGGCGGCCGCGCGGCGGGCAATGTCGCCCAGCGCCTCGTCACCGGCGCTGAGATCGCGAAAGGCGCCCATGGCGCCGAGCAGGGCCGAGCTCTCGTAGGGCACGAACACACGCTCTCCCTGCTTGGCCATCTCCGGCAGCATCGAGATATAGGACTGGCCGAGCAGGTAGCCGATGACCGCCCTGGTGCTCTTCTCGCCTTCGCCCATGGCACCCAGTACCAGCTCGATGGAGCGACTTTCGCCCTGGGCACGCAGAATGGCGGATTCCTTGTCGCCCTGGGCGTTGAGGATCGCTGACTCCTTCTGGCCCTGGGCCTTGGCGATGGCCGCGGCCTTTTCGCCCTCGGCCTCGGTGACGGTGGCTCGACGGCGACGTTCGGCGGACATCTGCAGGTGCATGGCCTCCTTGACCTCCGTCGGCATCTCGATGTCCTGCACCTCGATGCGATTGATCGCCACCCCCCACTTGGAGGCAGGTTCCTCCATCTGTTCCTTGATCTTGGCGTTGACCTCGGCGCGGGACTCGAAGATCTTGTCCAGCTCCATCTGGCCGACCACCGAGCGCAGCGTCGTCTTGGCCAGTACCTCCACCGCCTGACTCATGTTCTCGATCTTGTAGACGGCGTTGGCCGGATCGATGATCTGAAAGTAGATGGCGCCGTCGATGCGCACCGTCACGTTGTCGGTGGTGACCACCGGCTGGGACGGGAAGTCCATGACCGACTCGCGCAGGTCGATGCGGGTCTCCTGACTCAGCACCGGGGTGAACTCCTGGCCCTTGCGCAGGTAGCGCACCATCTTGATCGGTCTTGGCTTGTCGAAGAACGGAACGATGAAGTTGATGCCCTTCTGCAGCGTGCGGTGGTAGGCGCCGAGGCGCTCGATCACCATCACCTCGGACTCCTGAACGATCACCAGTCCCTTGATCACCATGATCACGGCGATGACGACCACCACCAGGGCAATCAATAGCCCCGGATTTATGGCATACGGCAACATGCAGGTACCTCCTTGGTATCGAGAGTGTCGCCCAGGGCGACCGACGGCATCCCGCCGCCGAAAGCCAGCTTAGGCAATGGGCGGGCGAGTGGCGATAGCGTCTGGCGGCCGCTGCCCGAACGAGCGCATGACCGGGATCAAGAACCTTCGCCGGCGGGACGGACCACCGCCTGGGTGCCCTCGAAGCGGACCAGCGTTACCTCGTCACCCGGACGAAGGGCAGGACCACTCCCTGCGTCGTCCGCCAGGCTGGCACGGTAGAGATCACCGTCGAGCTTGATGCAGGGTGCGTCATCGAAGTCGCGGCTGACCAGCACGAAGCGTTGACCGCGGCCTCCACCGCTACCAGCCACGCCGAAGCCTTTTTTTGCGCCTCGGCCGCGTCGTCTTAACTGTCGAATCGTCAGCGGCACCAGCACGGCGCAGGCGAGCGCCAGGACGATCAGTTGCAGGGTGAAAGTGGCGCCCAGCCAGGCGGCCAGGGCGGTGAGGGCGAGCGCCGCCGCCAGGGCCAGCAGCACGTAGGAGCCGGTCAGCAGCTCGACCAGCAGAGCCGCGAGTCCGGCCAGCAGCCACCACAGCGCGGGAGATAGAAAATCCATGAGGGGCCTCTTGGAAGCAGCGAAATGACGTCCTGTCCTGTCCGATTCTGCGCCGCCTGCCGTGGCCCGGCAAGCCGGTGAGGCCCGCAGACGACAGCGCCACCGCGATTGCGGTGGCGCTTGGCTGAATGTGAGGAGGCCCGAAAGGCTGTCGTGTTACGGGGCTTACCAGTACCCCAGCACCTTCCACCGTAGAGAGTCTGCGACACCGACCCAGACGGTCAGGTTGACCAGACTCCTGCCATGATCAAGAGCGGACCCGCCTTCCGGGCGTCTTGCCAGTACCCCAGCACCTTCCACCGTAGAGAGTCTGCGACACCGACCCAGACGGTCAGGTTGACCAGGCTCCTGCTCTGATCAAGAGCGGACCCGCCTTCCGGGCGTCTTACCAGTACCCCAGCACCTTCCACCATAGGCTGCCGACACCGACCCAGACGGTCAGGTTGACCAGGCTCATCACCAACCCGGCCTTCCACCAGGTGCCGAGTTCCACATAGCCGGAGCCGAAGATGATCGGGGCGGTGCCGGTGGCGTAGTGGGTCAGCGACATCATCAGCGAGGAGGCGCCGGCCAGCAGCAGGGCGATGTACAGGGTAGGGATGCCGAGGGCGATACCGGCGGCCAGGAAGGCGGCGTACATGGCGGTGATATGGGCGGTAGTGCTGGCGAAGAAGTAGTGCGCGTAGAAGTAGACACCGGTCAGCGCCAGGGCCATGCCGAACCAGCCCATATTGAAGCCGCTGATGCCCTCCTCGATGACCCCGGAGAACCAGCCGATCAGTCCGAGCTTGCCCAGGAAGCTTGCCATCATTACCAGAGCGGCGAACCACACGATGGTGTCCCAGGCGGACTTCTCGCCGAGGATGTCATCCCAGGTCAGCACATTGGTGACCAGCAGGATGGACAGTCCCAGCAGCGCCACCGCGGTGGAGTTTACCTTGAACTCGGGGCCGAACAGCATCGCCGGGATACCGGCCCACAGGATCAACAGCAGGCCGAACACGCCAATCATGATCTTCTCGGCGCGGTCGAGCGGGCCCATGGCGGTGAGCTGCTCGCGGGCGAAGGAAGTGGCGTCCGGGGTGCGCTTGAGTTCCGGCGGATACAGCACGTACAGCACCGCCGGCATCAAGGCGATGGCGACCAGGCCGGGCAACAGCGCGGCCAGCGCCCACTGGGTCCAGGTGATCGAGATGGCGGAATCGGTGGCCTTGGCGATCAGGTCGACGATCAAGGGGTTGGGGGCCGTTGCGGTGATGAACATGGCCGAGGTGATGGGGTTGGCGTGATAGTTCACCAGCGCCAGGTACTCGCCGATCTTCTTGCTGGTGCCGGACTCGGGGGAGGAGCCGAAGCTGTCGGCGATGGAGCGCATGATCGGGTGCATGATGCCGCCACCCCGGGCGGTGTTGCTGGGGGTGATCGGGGCGATGGTCAGCTCCGCCAGGGACAGGGCGTAGCCGATGCCGAGGGTGCGTTTGCCGAAGGCGGCGATAAAGGCGTAGCCGATGCGGTTGCCCAGACCCGTCTTCGACAGCCCGCGGGAGATCATGATGGCCAGGCCGATCAGCCAGATCAGCGGGTTGGAAAAGCCAGAGAGGGCGTCGGAGACCGCGCCCTTGGAGCTTTCAGGGTTGGTGACGCCGGTCAGTGCGACCACGGTGATGGCAATGATCGCCAGGGCCCCGATGCGCATGGTCTTGCCGATGATGGCGGCGATGGTGGCGACGAAGATCGCCAGCAGGTGCCAGGCCTCGGGATTGACGCCGTCAGGTACGGGGATTACGAACCAGAGCGCCAGCCCCAGGGTCACCGAGACCAGGGCGGGAAGCGGTTTGAATGCGAGCATAAGCGAGCTCCTTTGGGGAAGATCGAGTGATCACCTCTCCGCAGAGAGAATCCGAAGGTGTTGTGCTCATTTACGCATAGACGAAGCGACGTCCGAATGACGGACATCAAGCAGAAGTACGACTTTCGTCGAAATGGTCATGTCGAGTGCAACTTGCGCTGAGGAGGTCGCAGCGCCAAGGCAGGAGATAACGGTGCAGGAGTTGGATGAGGGCTGCAGCCGACGCCATGCCGGGAACTGCCCGGCATGGCGCGAGAGGAGGTGAACGGTCCCTAGTCGGGCTTGATCGCGGTGCGGCCGCTGCCCAGGAACATCATCGCCAGGGCGCCGAACAGGAACATGCCCTGCAGCTCCAGCGCCCAGCCGCCGCTGCTGGTCAGGCTGAACAGCTCACCCATATGCGCCAGATAGATGGCCACCACCATGTTGCCGGCGATCAGCAGACCGGCGATGCGCGTGTTCCAGCCGAGGATTGCCATCACCGGTGCGACGACTTCGCCCAGCAGAACGCCATAGGCCAGCACCGTGGGCAGGCCATGGGAGGCCAGGGTTTCACCGATCCAGGACAGGCTGCCGGGGTTGATCAGCTTGCTGACGCCGTGCAGCAGGATCATCACGCCAAGGGCCAGGCGCAGGATCAGCTTTCCCAGATCGTCGTTGTCGAGGGCGTTGAGCATGGTGACTTCCTTTTCACTAGGGGCTTTTTTGACTCGAGAGCCTTTCACTTCAGGTATTGGTCGGAAAACAGGCGCACCGAGTTATCCGTGGCTTCGCAGCATGATCGCGATGACGTCGGCATGGTGCCTTCGGTCGCAGCACCAGAATCGTCGAAACGGTCGGACCACGCAGGCAATTCTGGCATATTAGGCATCATCCAGATGACTCAGCTGCAAGGAAGATAGCATGGTTCCGTCACGACTTCGCCGCACCGCCGCTTTCGCTCTTTTCACCCTGGCGCTCAGTGCCTGTTCCAGCCAGCCCGCGCCCACGGCGGGTGGTGGCGACACGGCGGCCCCGGGCAGCGTCTCGAGCCCGCTGGTCGGCAAGCGCTGGAACCTGTTGCTGGTGGGCAC
Source organism: Halomonas sp. MMSF_3323 (assembly GCF_030733595.1). Lineage (NCBI taxonomy): Bacteria > Pseudomonadati > Pseudomonadota > Gammaproteobacteria > Oceanospirillales > Halomonadaceae > Halomonas > Halomonas sp. MMSF_3323. The sequence goes on from NZ_JASHIT010000023.1 coordinate 55,388, forward strand.
CAGCGATCGCCTGTCGATGCCGCAGAAGCCGTACTTCGAGGTGGCTTCCGATGGCCGTGTCAGCGGTAGCGACGGCTGCAATCGCTTCACCGGCACGGTGAGCTTCGGTGACAGCCAGCGTATCGACTTCGGTGAACTGACCGCGACTCGCATGGCCTGTGCCAATCCCCAGGGGGCCCAGCAGGTCCGCGACATGCTCGACAATGCCTATCGCTACCTGATCGACCACGATCGACTGGTGTTCTTCGGCCCCAACTCGCTGGTGCTGGGCGGTTTTCGCGACGCCAGCTGACTGGGCCAGTGTTCATCGGGACGATCAGCGACTCCGGTTGTCCCTCGTGGGCGCGGTACTCGAGATGTCGGCCGCAGCGCTGCTTGCATGATGCAGGCAGGATCGCAGGCTGTGCTTTCGCTGTTGGAAGCGATCCAGCCACCGGGGATGGATCGCCACCACGCGCACCGGAACGAAAGCTAGTCCCAGCAATTGCACGATGGCCAGGCGGTGTGAGCCGCCGTAGCCGAGCACGACCTCGCCATCACGGGTAATCAATACCTGCATTTCGTCATCGGGGTGGCGACTGTCGTCGGGGTGTTGGCGAGCCAGTTCTTGCTGGGTCTTGTAGCCGTGTCGGCGAATGCCGTGGTAGGCACGAGATAGCGTCTCGAAGTAGCGAGCGATATCTTCCTCGCTGCGACACCAGTAGGCGCCTTGCTGTGCCGGGTCGGTGCAGTCGCCGGAACGATAGCGAGCCACCGCTTGATGCATCTGGGCGTACTGGGCGGTCTCGCGGAAGTGCCTGTCGTGGGCGAAGATGTCCTCGACTGCAGCGGTCTCGTTCAGGCGTGCCTGGCAAAGTGGTGCAACATGGCTGAGGTCCCAGTCGCCTTCACTGATCAACTCACGGCTCAAGCCAGAGCGCGTGACGCAGCGCGCGATGCGCCTTGGGTCGATATCGACCAGCGGCAGGTCGTTGGCATTCAGCCAGCGACGTTGAAGGTCGATACGGCCACACAGCTCGGCCAGGTACAGCAGGGCACGCCGTGTTCGGCGGCGAAGGCGTGGCAGGGCGGCGAGCCTGGCAGTGCCAGGGAGCGCCAGGGGGGAAAGGCCCGAGTGCGTCATGTTGTACATGTCTATTGTTGTTGTATGCGTTGGTATGGCCGTTGTTCGGTCTGTTGTCGTATCTGCGGCCGAATCGGCGATTGGCCTGAAGGAGCGGCTGTGCTGACAGCTTCACTGTGCCGCAAAAGGCTTTAATAGAAGAAACTGAATTTTGTAGTAATACCGTCATCTTTGTGTCGTACCCGATCAGGCTGAGGCGACGCAGACGGTTGCCTGAGGCGAGGGGCAGGCACGCACCAATAGCGACGTTCCGCCAGGGGGGGTGGATGGCCTTCAGCAACGAAGAGAGAGCGGCATTGCTTGCGCTTCACGGGGTAGGGCCGACCGTCATCAGTCGCTTTGAGCAGCTTGGCATCGACTCCTTCGAGCGTCTGGCGACGTTCGAGGCCCGGGAGATCGCCGAGCAGGTGGCATCGATGCTCAACACCAGCTGCTGGAAGAATTCGCCACGCGCCCTGGCGGCGGTGGAGGCGGCCATCGTGCGTGCCAGGCAAGGACTCAAGGTAGGCTGAGACCCTGACTTGAGATCATGGCGGACGAAAAAGAGCCGACCCCCCCAGTGGTGGGGTCGGCTCGGGTGGTGCTGACGTCGGTCGTGCCGGCTTGGGCCGGGACTCGACTAGAGCGCTGCGACTACAGGGCCGCGATCTTGTCGCGCTGTTCGACCAGCACCCGGCGGGCGGCCTGGTACTCCTCGAGCTTGCCACGCTCCTTGTCGATGACGGCGGCCGGGGCCTTGGCCACGAAGCCTTCGTTGGCGAGCTTCTTCTCGACGCCGCCGATCAACTTGTCCTGCTTGTCGATCTCCTTGCCCAGGCGGGCGAGCTCGGCGTCCTTGTCGATCAGGTCCGCCATCGGCACCAGTACTTCCATGTCGCCGACCAGCTGGGTGGCGGACAGCGGCGCCGTGCTGGCGTCATCGAGCCACTCGATGGACGACAGCTTGGCCAGCTTGGACAGGAACAGGCGGTTGGCGCTCAGGCGCGCCTGGTCGGCCTCGCTGCCCTTGGTCAGCAGGGCGTCGAGCGGCTTGCCCGGGGCGATGTTCATCTCGGCGCGGATGTTGCGCACCGCCACGATCACCCCCTTGAGCCATTCGATGTCACGGATCGCGTCCTGGTCGATCAACGCCTCGTCCGCCAGCGGCCAGGCCTTGGCCATCAGCGAATCGTTGTCCCCTTCCAGGGTGCCGGCGAGCGGCGCCACGCGCTGCCAGATCTCCTCGGAGATGTACGGCATCATCGGATGGGCCAGGCGCAGGATGGCTTCCAGCACCCGCACCAGGGTGCGCCGGGTGCCGCGCTTGGCGGCCTCGCTGGCGCCTTCGTCCCACAGTACCGGCTTGGACAGCTCCAGATACCAGTCGCAGTACTCGTTCCAGACGAAGTCGTAAAGCGCCTGGGAGGCGTGGTCGAAGCGGAACTCCTCCATCGCACGAGTGACCAGATCCACCGTCTGCTGCAGGCGGGCCTCGATCCAGCGGTCGGCCAGCGACAGCTCGACCTCGCCGCCTTCGCGTCCGCAGTCCTCGTTCTCGGCGTTCATCAAGACGTAGCGAGAGGCGTTCCACAGCTTGTTGCAGAAGTTGCGGTAGCCGTCCAGCCGGCCCATGTCGAACTTGATGTCGCGACCGGTGGTGGCCTGGGACAGGAAGGTATAGCGCAGGGCGTCGGTGCCGTGGGCCTCGATGCCGTCGGGGAACTCCGAACGGGTCGCCTTGGCGATGGCCTTGGCCTTCTGCGGCTGCATCATGTTGCCGGTGCGCTTGTCGACCAGCGCCTCCAGATCGATGCCGTCGATCAGGTCGATGGGGTCGAGTACGTTGCCCTTGGACTTGGACATCTTCTGGCCCTGGCCGTCACGCACCAGGCCGTGGACGTAGACCGTCTTGAACGGCACCTCGTCGGTGAACTTGAGGGTCAGCATGATCATCCGCGCGACCCAGAAGAAGATGATGTCAAAGCCGGTCACCAGCACGCTGCTGGGATGGAAGGTCTTGAGCTCTTCGGTCTGCTCGGGCCAGCCGAGGGTGCCGAAGGTCCACAGCCCGGAGCTGAACCAGGTGTCGAGTACGTCCTCGTCCTGGGTCAGGGCGACGTCGCCTGCGATGCCGTGCTTTTCGCGGGCCTCGGCTTCGGTGCGCGCCACATAGACGTTGCCCTCCTGGTCATACCAGGCAGGGATACGGTGGCCCCACCACAGCTGGCGCGAGATGCACCAGTCCTGCAGATCACGCATCCACGAGAAGTACATGTTCTCGTAGTTTTTGGGCACGAACTGGATGTCGCCGTTTTCCACCGCCTCGATGGCCGGCTTGGCCAGTGTTTCCACCGCCACGAACCATTGATCGGTCAGCAGCGGCTCGATCACGTCACCGGAACGATCGCCGTAGGGCAGGGTGTTGTTGACCGTTTCGGTCTTCTCGAGCAGGCCCTTGGCCTCCATGTCGGCGACGATGGCCTTGCGAGCGGCAAAGCGGTCGAGGCCGGCGTATGCCGCAGGCAGGCTAGTGTCGATGTCGGTCAGCGGACGGCCCTGGATGTCGAAGGCCTCGGCGGCTTCGAGGATATGGGCGGTCTTCGAGAAGACATTGATCAGCGGAAGACCAGCGCGCTTGCCGACTTCATAGTCGTTGAAGTCGTGGGCCGGGGTGATCTTCACGCAGCCCGAGCCCTTGTCCATGTCGGCGTGCTCATCGGCGACGATGGGGATGCGACGGCCGACCAGCGGCAGCTCGACGAACTTGCCGACCAGCGAGGCGTAGCGCTCGTCGTCGGGATTGACCGCCACGGCGCTGTCGCCGAGCAGGGTCTCGGGGCGGGTGGTGGCGACCACCAGATGGTCGAGGCCGGCGTCGGTGGTGACACCGTCGGCCAGCGGATAGCGGAAGTGCCAGAACTGACCCTGCTGGTCGCGATTCTCGACCTCGAGATCGGAGATGGCGGTGTTCAGCGTCGGGTCCCAGTTGACCAGGCGCTTGCCGCGATACACCAGATCCTCTTCATACAGGCGGACGAAGACCTCCTGCACCGCCTTGTAGAAGCCCTCATCCATGGTGAAGCGCTCGCGGCTCCAGTCGAGGCTTGCGCCCATTCGACGGAGCTGGCGGGTGATATGGCCGCCGGACTCATGCTTCCATTCCCACACCTTGTCGATGAAAGCCTCGCGCCCCAGGTCGTGGCGCGTCTTGCCTTCCTCGGCGGCGACCTTGCGCTCCACCAGCATCTGGGTGGCGATGCCGGCGTGGTCGGTGCCCACCTGCCACAGAGTGTTGCGACCCTGCATCCGCCGCCAGCGGATCAGGGTGTCCATGATGGTGTCCTGGAAGGCGTGACCCATGTGCAGGCTGCCGGTGACGTTGGGTGGCGGAATCATGATGGCGAAGGGGTCGCCCTTGCCCGAGGGCGCGAACCGTCCGTCGTTTTCCCAGCGCTCGTACCAGCGGGCTTCGATGCTTTCGGGTTGGTAGGTCTTGTCCATGGGGTACTCTTGCTAGCGGAGCCCGGGGCATGCCAGGCACGAGACAGAGGCTCGCGCATGGCGCTGGGCTTGGAGTTCGACAGCCGGCGCTCGGGCTCGAAAGCTTCCCGCCGAAGAGCGGTTGCGCGAGTGAGGCCTGCGAAAAATGGGCTCGATTATACCCTGATCCGAGGCGGGGCGTCAGGGGCTGACGGGATGACCGGCAGTGTCCAGAGGATTTGGTGACAGGAGCCTACCCCTGACCCTTGAGGTGGTGCGGGGTGACCGGGTAGCCGCGCTGCTTGTAGGTCTTCCAGCACTCGCGCTTGACCGTCAGCACGTCCTGGTGCTGGTTGATGATCTCGGCCACCCGCTCGAAGCGAGAAAACCACTCGGGGATTTCCGGCGACAGATTGAGCATCGCCTGGGGCGGCGGGTCGAGGCTTTGCGGCGGGCCCTGCCAGCCGATGGTGACGGGTACCTGTCTTGCGTTCTCGATACCGGCCTCTGTTGTCCCGGCCCCGGCCTCTCTTGCATCGGCCCCGCCCCCAGCCTCGAGCGCATGGGGGACGAAGGCGTCGGGACGAAAGTCCCACAGACGCTGGTCGAGCTCCCGGGCCATGGCTTCGTCTTCGGCGTACAGGTAGAGCCGGTAGCCCTTGCGGGCGATGGTCTCGGTCAGCCGACAGGCGAAGGCGAGGCGGGCCTCGAGGGTGGTGTCCGGCAGGATGTAGAAGTCGATCTTGGTCATGCGCTCTGACTTGATGGCTGAACGAAGGCCGCCCGGGGGCGGCCTTTTAGTAGGGAAGGAGCCGGATCAGGCAAGACGGGTCAACCAGCCATGGGTGTCTTCGACACGGCCGTACTGGATGTCGAGCAGACGCTTGCGCAGTCGGCTGGCCACCTCGTTGCCCTCGGGGTGCTCGATCACGCCGTCCTCGCTGACCAGTCGCCCGATGGGGGTGATGACCGCGGCGGTACCGCAGGCAAAGACTTCGGTGATTTCGCCGGAGGCCACGCCATCGCGCCACTCGTCGATGCTGATGGGGCGCTCTTCCGGGGTCAGGCCTTCATCCTTGGCTAGTTCGAGCATGGAATCCCGGGTCACCCCCTCGAGGATGGTGCCGGTCAGGCGCGGGGTGACCAGACGGCCGTCACGGGTGACGAAGAACAGGTTCATGCCGCCGAGTTCCTCGATCCAGGTGTTTTCCACGGCGTCGAGGAAGGCCACCTGGTCGCAGCCGTGGTCGGCGGCTTCCTTCTGGGCCAGCAGCGAGGCGGCGTAGTTGCCGCCGCACTTGGCGTAGCCGGTGCCGCCGGGAGCGGCGCGGTTGTAGTTCGACGACAGCCAGATCGATACCGGCTTGACCCCACCCTTGAAGTAGGCCGCCACCGGCGAGGCGATGACGTAGAAGTCCACCTCCTTGGACGGGCGCACGCCAAGGAAGGCCTCGGAGGCGATCATGAAGGGTCGCAGGTAGAGGCTGGATTCCTCGGCAGCGCTTGCCGGCGTCGGCACCCAGTCGATGTCCTGGGCGACCAGTGCCTTGACCGCACCGATGAAGTCCTCGTCGGACAGTTCCGGCAGGGCCAGGCGACGGGCGCTGGCGCGAAAGCGCGCGGCGTTCTTTTCCGGGCGGAAGGTCCAGACGCTGCCGTCGGCGTGGCGGTAGGCCTTCATGCCCTCGAAGATTTCCTGGGCGTAGTGCAGCACCGAGGCGGCCGGGTCCAGTGACAGCGGGCCGTAGGGACGTACCTGATGGCCGTGGAAGCCGGCGTCCTCGGTCCAGCGGATGTGGGCCATGTGGTCGGTGAAGTGACGACCGAAGCCCGGGTTCTCGAGAATGGTGTTACGGATGCTCGCGTCGGTGGCGTTGGCGTTGGGCTCGAGCGAGAAGCCTTGGATGGACACGGGTCGTTCTCCAGAATCGTATCGCGCCGCAAGGGCTCTGCGGCGACAGCGGATCGAGGTCGAGTCAGGGGGCTCGACCGGGATGGGGTGGGCAGGCATCGCGCCTGCCGATGGAATCAGAATGACACAGGCTCGCCCTTTCGGGAAAGCCTGTGGGTCGGGAAAGCCTGTAGGACGGGGATGCCCGCCGGGGCGGGTGCCGACGTCTGTCGGCACCCGCGCGGACTGCGGACTTGCCGGGTCAGTCCTGGTCGGTGTTGACCACCTCTGCCTCGCGGTCGAGCAGGTAGCGGGTCAGCAGGCCCACTGGGCGGCCTGTGGCACCCTTGGCGCTGCCGCTGTTCCATGCAGTGCCGGCCACGTCCAGGTGCGCCCAGGGGAAGTCGGTGGCGAAGCGCGACAGGAAGCAGCCGGCGGTGATGGTGCCCGCCGGGCGCCCGCCGATGTTGGCCAGGTCGGCGAAGTTGGAGTCCAGCTGTTCCTGGTACTCGTCCCACAGCGGCAGATGCCAGGCGCGATCCCAGGCGGTTTCGCCGGCGTCGAGAAGGTCCAGCGCCAGGTCGTCGTCGTTGGACATCAGGCCGGTGGCGTGGTGGCCAAGCGCAATGATGGCGGCTCCGGTGAGGGTGGCGATGTCGACGACGCTGGCCGGCTCGAAGCGCTCGGCGTAGGTCAGGGCGTCACACAGCACCAGGCGGCCCTCGGCGTCGGTGTTGAGCACTTCCACCGACAGCCCCTTCAGCGTCTTGATGATGTCGCCAGGCTTGGTCGCGCGACCGCTGGGCATGTTCTCGGCGGCGGCGACGATGGCGACCAGGTTGATCTTCGGCTTGATCGCCAGGATCGAGGCAACCGCGCCGAACACGCTGGCGGCGCCGCACATGTCGAACTTCATCTCGTCCATGCCGGCACCGGGCTTGAGCGAGATGCCGCCGGTGTCGAAGGTGATGCCCTTGCCGACGAGTACGTGGGGCGACTCGTTTTCGTCGTCCGCGCCCTGATAGCGCATCACGATCAGCCGCGACGGCTCGTCGCTGCCATGACCGACGGACAACAGCGAGTGCGCGCCGAGCTCCTCGAGGGCTGCCTCGTCGAGGATCTCGGTGGTCAGGGCGCCATCGGATTCGCTGGCCAGGCGCTCGGCCTCGCTGGCGAGGTAGCGCGGCGTGCAGACGTTGCCTGGCAGGTTGCCGAGCTGGCGGGCCAGGTTGATGCCCTGGCCAACGGCGGCACCCTGGCGGGCGCCTTCGCTGGCCGCGTTCTGGTCTTCGCCCTCACTGAGCAGGATCGACACCGTCTTGAGGCTGGGAGCCGGGCCACTCTCCTTCTTGAAGTCGGTGAAGCGGTAGCTGGCGCGCAGCGCGCTCTCGGCGATCTTGTGGGCCTTCCAGCCGGCGTCGCGATCCTCGACGGGCACGTCGGTGAGGGCTACCGAGACTTCGTCCACGGTCAGCTGACCGAGGCTCGCGAAGGCGGCGTCCACGGCCTTGCAGAAGGCGCCTTCGTGGCACTTGTCGCGCTCGCCGAAGCCGACCAGCAGCAGGCGGTCGGCGCACAGCCCAGGCGCAAAGGGCACCAGCTGGACGTTGCCGAGCTTGGCGTTGAAATCGCCACGCTCGATCAACTGTCCGATCAGACGCTCGCTGGCGTCGTCGAGCTTGGCGGCGGCAGGAGTAAGTTCACCGTCCTTGAACACCGGGATGACCAGGCAAGCGGTCTCGATCTTGACCGGGTTGGCCGTCTTTACAGGGAATTCCATGCTGACTCCACAAGACAAGTGTGGGGGGATTCTGGATAATGCCGGCACGATGCCGAGTCCATCCAGTGTACCCAAGGCCCCCGGGGTTTGCATGATCACCGTGGCCGCAGCGACCGATCGGGTAGAGACATCGATCAGGGACCTATACTGGATCAGGGACGACCGGTGAGGACGACCGAGAGCAGGAGCGCGCATTGATCATATTCCGTTACCTCACCCGCGAGATTCTGCTGACCATGTCGGCGGTGGCCGGGGTGCTGCTGCTGGTGATCATGGGCAGTCGGTTTATCCGCTATTTTGCCAACGCCGCCGAAGGCGAGATCCCGGCGAACATCCTCGGTTCGCTGATGCTCTATCACATGCCGGGCTTTCTCGAGCTGATCCTGCCGCTGGCGTTCTTTCTCGGAATTCTGCTGGCCTATGGCCAGCTCTACCTCAACAGCGAGATCACCGTGCTGGTGGCCTGCGGCACCAGCCCCAACCGCTTGCTGACGGTCAGCCTGGTGCCCGCCGCCCTGGTGGCACTGCTGGTCGGGATATTCAGCCTGTGGCTGACCCCCGCTGGTGCCCTGCACAACGAACTGGTGCTGGAAGAACAGCGCAGCAAGCTCGACTTCTCGGCGCTGGCGCCAGGGCGTTTTCAGGAGTTCGGCAGTGGGCGTATTGCCTACGCCAGCGACGTGTCCGAGGACGGCGAGCGCATGCAGGAGGTGTTCATCAGCGAACGCCAGAAGCGCAATGACGGCTCCCCCGAGAGCGTGGTGACCCGGGCGACCCAGGGCTACCAGTCGGTGGATCCGGACACTGGCAGTCGCTATCTGGTGCTGGAAGACGGTGAACGCTATAGCGCAGAGGCCGGTCGCGCCGACGCCGAGCGGCTCGAGTTCGGTACCTATGCCGTGCGTCTGGCGCGGGCGGTGGAGGCGGTCGAGACCGACTCGGCGGAGTTTGCCACCACCACGACCCTGCTGAATGACGCTTCGCCCGAGGCCAGGGCCCAGTTGCAGTGGCGACTCGGCGCCCCCTTGATGGTATTCGTGCTGACCCTGCTGGCCCAGCCGCTGTCCCGGGTCAATCCACGCCAGGGCCGGTTTGCCAAGCTGCTGCCGGCGATCTTTCTGTACGTGGCCTACCTGAGTCTGCTGCTGGCGGCCATGGATGCCATCGGCAGCGGCAGCCTGCCTGCCGTCATCGGCATGTGGCCGATCCACGCAGGCTTCCTGATCCTCGGTCTGGGACTGGCCTTCAATGCCCAACGCAAGGGAATGAGCGGATGATTCTCGATCGCCTGGACGGCTACATCGCCCGCAACGTCCTCGCTGCCATTCTGGTAGTGCAGGTGGTGCTGCTGGGCCTGGACCTGATCATCACCTATATCGATGACCTCGGAGACATCGAAGGCGGCTATGGTGCCTTCGAGGTCTTCCTGTTTCTGTGCATGCGCCTGCCCTGGCGCTTTTATCAATATGCCCCGGTAGGCGTGTTGATCGGCGCCCTGATCGGACTCGGCAGCATGGCTTCCAACAACGAGCTGACGGTGATGCGGGCGGCGGGACGGTCGCTGGCGCGCATCGTCTGGGGGGTGATGAAGCCGATCATCCTGGTGGTGGTGATCGTGCTGACGGTGTCAGAGTTCGTCAGCCCCAGAACCGAGCAGTTCGCCCACGCCTGGAAGGTGCAGCAGATGCAGGGCGAGGGCGCGGTGGTCACCGAACGCGGTGGCTGGCAGCGTGAGGGCGACGACTTCTATCGCTTTGGTGCGATTCGCGCCGACGACACCGTGCTGGATCTGACCCGCTACGAATTCGACGGCCACCGGCTGGAGTCGGTCACCACTGCCAGGCGTGCGGTGTGGCAAGGCGACTTCTGGGAGTTGCAGCAGGTCGAGACGACCCGCTTTGCCGATGACCGCACCGAGGTCGACAAGGTGGCTAGCCTGCGCTGGGACACCAGCCTGTCGCCGACTCAGCTGTCGCGTCTGCTGCGCGACGTGGAGACCCAGGCACCGAGCGAGCTGTGGGCCTACGCCGACTATCTGGACGAGCAGGGCCTGGAGGCCACCCAGCCGCTTCTGTACTTCTGGCAGAAGATGCTGATGCCCCTGACCATGGCCTCGCTGGTGCTGGTGGCGGCGTCCTTCGTGTTCGGCCCGCTGCGCACCGTGGCCGCAGGGACGAGGGTGTTCTACGGGGTCATCACCGGGCTGGTGTTCAAGTATCTCCAGGATCTGCTGGCACCGGCCTCCACGGTATTCGGCTTTTCGCCGGCTTGGGCGGTTCTGGCCCCTACACTCGTGTGCGCCCTGCTGGGACTTCACCTATTGAGGCGGTCGGGGTGAAGGGCGGCATGCCTGGCGCCGGCTTGGGCACTCTCGATCGATCTGGCCCCAACGTTAGCGCGCGCCTTGCCGAGACTTCACCTGCTGAGCAAACCCAATGACACGACGTTTTCCCCATCTCGATGATGTCTGGCCCGCAGGGCTGGGCCGGCGTCTGGGCGCCATGTTCTACGACAGCTTTCTGTTGCTGGCCATCTGGATCGCGATCACCACCCTGCACGTGCTGGTGGTGCGCAAGCTGCTGGGCCTGGCCCCGGAAGAGGTGGGCGCAGGCGTTTGGCAGGTGCTCAGCCTGCGACTGCTGCTGGTGGTCGCGGCCTTTGCCTTTTTTGCCTTCTTCTGGCGCCGCGGGGGCATGACCCTGGGGATGCAGGCCTGGCGCCTGCGCGTCCAGACCCTCGACGGCGGTCCCATCAGCCTGCGTCAGACCATGCTGCGCTTCGCCGTGGGAGCGTTTTCCTTCGTGCCGCTGGGGCTGGGCCACTGGTGGGTGCTGTTCGACGCGGAACGGCGCAGCTGGGCGGATCTGGCGTCTGGCACTCAGGTGGTAGTGCTGCCGAAGGCGGCGAAGCGATAACCCTGCACGAGTCGCTCCCCTCTGTTTCCTTCCTGGTTTTCTGGATGCTGTCGATTGGCTGTCGGCAGGGGCAGCGCTTGAGCTGAGTCATGTAAATTCAAATCTTTAGCTAAAGTAAATACGAATTACTCTTGAAAAGGTTGCGTGTCGCTATGGGAATCATTTACATTGCCTATAGTGATTCAGGAGAGATGGCGATGTACGTATGCCTGTGCAAAGGGGTCAGTGACCGACAGATTCGTCAGAGCGTCGATGACGGCGCGCGTAGCTGGCGTCAGGTTCAGCGTGAGACCGGTTGTGGCACCCAGTGCGGCAAATGCGCCTGTGTGGGCAAGCAGATCACCCGCGACGCCATCCAGGAAGCGTCGAGTCTGGAAGTCGAAGCGCTGGCCTATGCGGTATAGCCTTGGTCGTCGGTACGCTCTTGCGCTACTTCCTTTGCGGTAGTCTTTTGAATTAGCAATCGATATCGTTGTAGTTGCGGTTTTCAAGATTCTGATTTTATTGAGTTTTTTCATGGATGCCCTATACTGCTTCTTGACGGGAGCTGGTAGGGCATTGCTTGTCGTGCCAGTGTGTCTGTAGCCCCGCGTCTGTTGCCCTGTGAAGGCGGGCGAGGCCAAGGAGAGACGTCGCCTCTGCGGCGTCCGATGCAAGACGGTTCGATCAACGACGACTGGCCACGGCCGGTCAGCAATCACCGGCAAGCACAAGTCCGGCAAGCATTGAGGAGTTTTCCATGAAAGGCGATCCCAAGGTCATCGAGCATCTCAACAAGGTGCTGGGCAACGAGTTGGTGGCCATCAATCAGTACTTCCTGCACGCCAAGATGTACAAGGACTGGGGCCTGGCCCGGCTGGCCAAGTGGGAGTACGACGAGTCCATCGAAGAGATGAAGCACGCCGACATTCTGATCGAGCGCATCCTCTTTCTCGAAGGCATCCCCAACCTGCAGGACCTCGGCAAGCTGCATATCGGCGAGGACACCCGCGAGATGCTCGAGGCCGACCTGGCCGCGGAGCATACCGGGCGTGACGACCTGATCGAAGCCATCACCTACTGCGAGCAGGTGCGGGACTACGTCAGCCGTGACCTGTTCCAGAAGATCCTCGACGACGAGGAAGAGCACATCGACATCATCGAGACCGAGCTGGGTCTGATGGACAAGGTCGGCTTGCAGGCGTATCTGCAGACGCAAATGCAAAAGGCCGGCGGCGAAGAGTGATTTAGCGCTGGCGCATTGCATCGACAGCGCCCAGGCAAGCAAAAAGGGGAGGCCAGCGGCTTCCCCTTTTTGCGTCTGCGTGTTCCGTTGCCTGCGCGCTGGCCAGGGCGTATGGACTCGCCTCGCCGGGCTGGCGCTGTTGGACCAGCGTTATCGAACTGGCAGCGTCGGACCGACGACATGGATCCGGGCGCCGTCAGGGCCTGCTAGGCGCTGTCGGAAAAGTCGACGAGCGATGGTTAGACAAGGCAAAAATCGGTGAGAAAGCGCAGTTTACGGGGTGTAAATGAGCATTTTGACCGGGCTGGCGCACCAGCCGATTTTTAACGCCGTATTACCGAGCGCAGGCAGTTTTCAGACAAGCCCTAGAACGCCTTCTCGAGGGCAAAGCGTGGAGTGGTGACACCTTCGACGTCGACGCTCTCGCAGAACATCTCAAGCGGGCGCACCCACAGGCCGTAGTCGCCGTAGAGCGCGCGGTACACCACCAGGGCCTCTTCGCTCTCGCTGTGGTGGGCGACGCCGGTCACCTCGTAGAGCGGGCCCTTGTAGTGGCGATAGATGCCGGGCACCGGAAGGGGGGATTGCGGGGTTGTCATGGTCGTTTCCTTGTCTGGCTCATTTTACCCGGGTCAGTCTGGCCAGCGCCCGCGAGGCGGCGACAAAGCCGAAGCTGCCGGTGACAAAGGTGGCGGCGCCGAAGCCGCTCTCGCAGTCCAGGCGCGTGGACTCGCCGGCACCAGGCTTGGTGTGGCAGACCTCACCGTCCTGGCCGGGGTAGACCAGCTGCTCGTCGGAGTAGACGCACTCGACGCTGAAGCGGCGCTTGGGGTTGCGCGAAAAGCCGTGGTCGCGGCGCAGGCGCGAGCGCACCTTGGCAAGCAGGGGGTCATGCTCCGTGCGGGTCAGGTCGGCCACCTTGATCCGGGTGGGGTCGGTCTGGCCGCCGGCGGCACCGGTGACTGTCAGCGGCAGCTTGCGGCGCTTGCACCAGGCGATCAGTGCGGCCTTGGCCACCACGCTGTCGATGGCGTCGATCAGATGATCGGCGTCCTCGGGAATGCGTTCGGCGAGATTGGTCGGGGTGGCGAAGGCGACATCGGCGACGACCTCGATGCCGGGGTGGATGGCCCGGCAGCGCTCGGCCAGCACTTCCACCTTGGGCCGCCCGATGGTGCCGTCGAGGGCGTGAAGCTGACGATTGACGTTGGATACGCAGACGTCGTCGAGGTCGATCAGGGTCAGCTTGCCGACGCCGCTTCTGGCGAGCGCCTCCACCGCCCAGCTGCCGACACCGCCGACCCCGACCACCACCACGTGGGCTTGCGCCAGACGGGCGCTGGCGGTGGTGCCGTAGAGACGGCGAATACCACCAAAGCGCAGGTCATAGTCGTTGTCGCTGGGGTCAGTGCTCATCAGGAATCTCGCTGGGTCGTTGCGGTCACGTTGGCGTTGGTGGTGCTGACTGGCCGGGGCAGGTGGGCGCGCCAGCCGAAACGGTCGAACAGCCGCGTCATGCAGGCGTCCAGCGGGCAGCACAGCGCCATCGGGGTGCGATGGCGAGGGTGCTCGAACTCGAGCGAGGTCGCCGCCAGCAGCAGCCGATCGCAGTCCAGGCTGTCGCGAAAGAAGCGGTTGTGATTGCCCTTGCCGTGCTTGGCGTCGCCGATGATCGGGTAGCCGATGCCGGACAGATGACGGCGTATCTGGTGGCGCCGGCCGGTCAGCGGGCGGGCTTCCATCAGCGAGTAGCGAACCTGGGGGTAGCGGTCGATACGTACCGGCAGCTCCACGCTGTCGAGTCGGCGCACCTCGGTGATCGCGGGCATCGCCGGCATCTCGGCCTTGGGCCGGCTACCGTCTTCCTCGCGCAGTGCCCGGTCGATGCGCTCGGTCTCGGGGCCGATGCCGCGCACCACCGCCAGGTAACGCTTGGTCACCTGGCGCTCGGTGAAGGCCTCGGCCAGCCGCCGGGCCATGTCCGAGGACAGCGCGAACACCATGACCCCCGAGGTAGGCCGGTCGAGCCGATGCACCGGGTAGACCCGCTGGCCCAACTGGTCGCGCAGGCGCTGCAGCAGGAATTCGCGCTCGCCACGGGCCAGCGCGCTGCGATGCACCAGCAGCCCTGACGGCTTGTGCACCGCCACCAGATCGTCGTCCTGGTAGAGAATGGGCAAGGGCAGGGACATCGCGGCGATACCTATGGCGTGAATGCGGGCTCGAGGCGCGCTATTGTCGCCATGTTGCGGCGATCTGTCATCCGGATTGCGACGACTCCGTGAGTCGAGGGGCATCTCTGGCTACGGCTTTGGTCTATGATGAGCGCCGACAATCGGTGAGAGAGCAGGCTATGACCCGAGGGATAGGGATGCTGCGCTGGTGCAGGGACTGGGCACCGGTCCTCAAGGTACTGTCGGTACTTTGGCTGGTGCTGGCGCTGTTCATGCTGCTGCCCTGGGGGGTGCTGGTATGGGAAGGCGACGCCGACGCGCCGGCCTTCGCTCGTTCCCTGCTGGTGGTGCTGGCCACGGTGCTGATGTGCTGGTGGCTGACCTGGCGGATACCGGTGGCGCTCAAGACCCAGCAGATGTTCGTGCTGACCACCCTGAGCTGGGTCAGTATCAGCGGTTTCGCCAGCCTGCCGCTGGTGCTTGGCGCGCCCCATCTGTCGCTGACCAATGCGGTGTTCGAGTCGGTCTCGGCGATCACCACCACCGGCTCCACCATCCTCACCGATATCGACCAGCTGTCCGATGGTCTCAAGCTGTGGCGGGGTTTGATGCAGTGGCTCGGCGGCATCGGCATCATCGTCATGGGCATCGCCATCCTGCCGTTTCTCAAGGTCGGCGGCATGCGCCTTTTTCAGACCGAATCCTCGGACTGGTCGGACAAGGTAATGCCGCGCACCGGCGGCATCGCCAAGGCCACGCTCGGCATCTACGCCCTGGGTACCCTGGTGGCGATTCTGGCCTACGGTATCGGCGGCATGGCACCGGTGGACGCGGTGGTACACGCCATGAGCTCGGTATCCACCGGCGGCTTCGCCAACTCTGACGCCTCCTTCGGGGCCTACGCCGACCAGCCGCATTTGTTGTGGATGGGCACCTTGTTCATGCTGCTTGGCGCCTTGCCCTTCGTGCTCTACATCCGCTTTCTGCGCGGCTCGCCGTTGGCCTTGTGGCGCGACGAGCAGGTCCGTGGGCTGGTGTGGCTACTGGTGGTGGTGACGTTGATCCTCAGTCTCTATCGGGTATGGCGAGGCGAGGCGATGTTCGATGCCCTGACTCACACCGCCTTCAACGTGGTCTCGGTGGTGACCACCACCGGCTACGCCAGTGACGACTACAGCCAGTGGGGCCCGTTCGCCGCCATGGCGTTCTTCTATCTGACCTTTGTCGGTGGCTGCAGTGGTTCGACCAGCGGAGGCATGAAGATCTTTCGCTTCCAGGTGGCGATCAAGATGCTGCTGAGCCAGCTGCGCTTCTTGATCCACACTCATGGGGTCTTCGTCTCTCGCTACAACGGTGCGCCGCTGTCCGATGAGATCAGCCGGGGGGTGGTGGCCTTCTCCTTCTTCTTCTTTCTGACCATCGCCGGCCTCGCCCTGGCCCTCGCCATGCTGGGACTTGATCTGGTCACGGCGCTGACCGGGGCGGCCACGGCGGTGGCCAACGTCGGGCCAGGACTTGGCGATATCATCGGCCCAGCCGGCAACTTTTCCACCCTGCCCGACGCCGCCAAGTGGCTGTTGTGTGTGGGCATGCTGATGGGCCGCCTGGAAATCCTGACCGTGCTGGTACTGTTGACTCCGATGTTCTGGCGCAAATAGGTCTTTGGCGGCGGTGGGGGAGGTGATCGAGGGCGTAGTGTGCCGGGTTGGACAGACGGCTTGGCGGCTGCCATGTTGCACGGCAACATGACAGTCGACATTGGTCGTCTCGCCGAAGGTGGCGGCGGCGGTCATTCTGAGCTGACGCCCGTCGGGAGCCCCGTGATGAAACTGTCCCCTGCCTATCGCATCGCCGCCACTATCCTGCATGGATTCGACGAGTACCGCTCGCGCTTCAAGCAGATCACCCTGGACGCCAATCGACGCTTTCGCGACGCCGCCTGGCGCGAGGCCCAGCAGGCCTCGGCGGAGCGGATCAACCTCTATCAGGAAAAGGTCGACGAGACCCTGGGGCGCCTGCAGCGCACCTTTGACGAGGATATCCTGACCCACTGCGAGTGCTGGCGTGAGGCCAAGGGACACTATGTCGAGCTGATCGGTCAGCGACTCGACTACGAGCTGGCCGAGACCTACTTCAATTCGCTGTTCTGCTCGATCTTTCATCACCGCCACATCCGCGATGACTGGATGTTCGTCAACTCCTCCAGGGACGCCGCGTCACACCACTCGGGTATCGAGCTGTGCCGACACATCGCGGTGGAGGGGGACTGGTCAAGGGCCATCGCCGAGGCGCTGGAGGGGGCCGAACTGGGCATGGAGTTCATCGACCTGGGCCACTGCGGACATCTGGCGCGTGACTTTCTGGTCGAGCACCTGCCGCAAGGGCTGGCGGGCGGCACGGACACCGAAATCGAACTGCTGAAGAGCATCTTCTACCGCAACAAGGGCGCCTACCTGGTCGGCCGCATCCACCGCGATGGCGAGCAGGTGCCGCTGGTGCTGCCGGTGCTCCACGAGGAGGGCAAGGGGTTGCACCTGGATACGGTGCTGATCGAGCCCGACGAGGTGTCGATCATCTTCTCCTTCACCCGGGTCTACTTCCAGGTCGATGCCACCGTGCCCCGTGAGTTCGTGGCCTACCTGCACATGCTGATGCCGGACAAGCCGATCAGCGAACTCTACGCTGCCATCGGCTTCTTCAAGCACGGCAAGACCGAGTTCTTCCGCGCCCTGAACCAGCAGATCGCGCGGCGCGAGGACAAGTTCATCATCGCCCCCGGGGTGCGCGGCATGGTGATGGCGGTGTTCGTGCTGCCGTCACACCGCACCGTGTTCAAGATCATCAAGGACCGCTTTGACCCGTCCAAGGCGATGAGTCGCGACAACGTGCGCGAGAAGTACGGCCTGGTCAAGCGCCATGACCGGGTCGGCCGGATGGCCGATACCCAGGAGTTTTCCTACCTGGTGTCGCGCAAGGACCACTTCGATCCCGAATGCCTGGAGCATCTGCTGGAAGTGGCGCCGAGCAATGTCTACCTGAAGGACGACAAGGTCATCATCAAGCACTGCTACACCGAGCGCATGATGACCCCGCTGAATCTGTATCTGGAACAGTGCGACGAGACCGAGACCCGTGCGGTGCTCAAGGACTACGGCAACGCCATCAAGCAGATGGCGGCGGCCAACATCTTCCCCGGCGACATGCTGCTGAAGAACTTCGGGGTGACCCGCCACGGGCGGGTGATCTTCTACGACTACGACGAGGTGAGCTATCTCACCGAGTGCAACTTCCGGCATATCCCGGAGCCCCTGTATCCCGAGCAGGAGCTGGCCGACGAACCCTGGTACTCGGTGGGGCCCAATGATATTTTCCCCGAGGAATTCGGGCCCTTCCTGTTCGCCAATGTGCAGTTGCGCAAGCTGTTCTTCGAACTGCATCCGGAGCTTTTCGATGCCGACTACTGGAAGAGCCTGCAGGCGGCGATCACCGACGGTCAGGTGATCGACGTCTACCCTTATCGCAACAAGCAGCGCTTCGCCTCGGACCCCGGGGGCCTGACCTACTGAGTCCGTGGCGGCGCTGATTCAGACTCTCAAAGCTGTGGAGCGAGTTCATGTCCAAGGCCCCCCATCTGGTGGTGCTGACCGGCGCCGGCATCAGCGCCGAGAGCGGAATCCAGACCTTCCGTGCCGCCGATGGCCTTTGGGCGGATCATCCCATCGAGGACGTCGCCACCCCCGAGGGCTGGGCACGAGACCCGCAGCGCGTGCTGAGCTTCTATGACGCCCGTCGGGACCAGGTACGTGGCGCGCGTCCCAACGCCGCCCACCGGGCGTTGGCTAACCTCGAGGCGCGTGGCTTCGAGGTCAGCATCGTCACCCAGAACATCGACGATCTGCACGAGCGAGCGGGCTCCCGTCGGGTGCTGCACCTGCATGGCGAGATCATGATGGCGCGCTCCTCGGTGGACGAGCGCATGCGCTATCCGCTGGGGCGTCGGAATATCGCCATGGGCGACGTCTGTGACCGTGGCAGCCAACTGCGCCCGGACGTGGTCTGGTTTGGCGAGGCGGTGCCGGCCTATCAGGACGCCTGCGAGATCGTCGCCGAGGCGGACCTGTTGCTGGTGGTCGGCACTTCGCTGGCGGTGATGCCGGCGGCGGCCCTGATCAACGAACTGCCCTTCGATGCCGACTGCGTGCTGGTGGACCCTGACGAATCGCTCAGGGTGCCTGCTGGCGTTGCCCGGCTGGTGATGCCGGCAGGTGAGGGCGTGCCCGCCCTGACCCGTCACTGGCAGCGTGAAGGTCGACTGTTCATGCCGCAATTGGGCTAGGGCTTGTCTGAAAAGTGCCTGCGCTCGGTAATACGGCGTTAAAAATCGGCTGGTGCGTCAGCCCGGTCAAAATGCTCATTTACACCCCGTAAACTGCGCTTTCTCACCGATTTTTGCCTTGTCTAACCTTCGCTCGTCGACTTTTCGGACAGCGCCTAGGCCCGGGCGAAGGTGGCGCCGTCGAGCGGGTTTTCTAGAGAGCCGTCGGTACGGCGACCTGAGCCGCTGCCAGGAGCGCCAACCTTTCGCGTGGCTTGCCTGACGCAGGCAATGGGGCGTGGTAGATTGGGCGCCCTTTGCCGCAGCCTGCATCCCGCCCATGTGTGACTCTCGTTTCGCCGATTCCGCCCCCTCCCAGCAAGACGCCCGCTCCGAAGATTCCGGCTCGACTCAGGAAGCTTCAACCACCGAGGAGGCGTCCGCCGAGCGCCATCCGGGTGAGCCGAGCGCTGTCGGGGATCCGCACCTCGGCGAGAGCCGGAGCCTCGACCGGGACCCTGCCACCGGTCATCCGCGTCCCCCGCGACGAGAGTTCAAGGCGCGCGGCAGTTTCGTCACCCGTTGCGCCGGCTGCAACCTGCCTGAACTCAACTGCCTGTGTCCCTATCAGGCCAAGGCCGACTCTCGGGTCCAGGTGTGGCTGATCACCCATCCGCTGGAGCACCACAAGCCGACCAACACCGGGCGTCTGATCGCCGACGTGCTGGCGCCCACCCGTGTCTTCACCTGGTACCGCACCACGCCCGATGAACAGCTGCTGGCGCTCCTGGCCGACGAGCGCTACGCCCCCTTCGTGGTATTCCCCGATGACCAGCCCGACTACGCCGACCGCGTGGTCGAGGTGGAGGCGGTCCGGCGAGTCCCCCGGGAGCGCATCCCGGTGCTGATCCTGCTCGACGGCACCTGGCGTCAGGCGCGGCGGATCTTTCGCAAGAGCCCCTACCTGGAACGCCTGCCGGTACTGCCGTTGAGAACCGATCGACTGACGCGTTATCGGTTGCGCAAGCCCGCTTCCCAGGCGCATCTGTGCACCGCCGAGGTGGCCGCCGAGCTATTGCGTCAGAGCGGCGAGGAAGACGCCGCTTCGGTGCTCGACGATTACTTCGACGTCTTCAACGACAGCTACGCCGCCAGTCGGCGCTACCACAAGATCGAAACGCCAAGCCCGGCCATGCGCAGGCTGGCCGCACGGCGAGGGTGAGAGGGCGTGGTCAGGCATCGAGGCGACGACAACGACAGGATCGGTGTCGGTATACGCATAACTATGCCGTATTGAGCGGGTTTTTTCGGACCTGTCGGTATAAAACTACATTCCCTATCCACGACCGCTGGCTTGTGGTGTCGCCAATATCCTAGTTCGCCCGGGCTTTTTCTGGGAGACGCTCTTCTTTTGACACAGTTTCGTCAATCTGTGCGGCTTGGCGCACGAGGAGCGTTATGGATTTTCGTAGGCGTTTTCACCCCTGCCGACCTCTCCCGGGAGATCGCTGTCCATCGCTGGCGGTGGATGGTGATGCCGCATTTTCCGTGGCGACGCTGGAGCGTCGCTTGGAAAAGGACCGTACCCGGGTCGTCCACAGTGCCAGCCTGCGTCGATTGCAGCTGCTGCCCCAGCAGGGCGCGGTGCTGGCCCACGCAAGCCAGAGGCGACTGCTGTCGGCCTCGCTGGAGCGACAGCAGATGGGGCGCCGGATCGTGCAGATGGTCTATCGCAAGCTGGGCAAGCGGGCGGGTGACTGTGGCCTCGATGGTCTGGAAGACGCCTTCATCTGTCTGGTCGAGGTGGGCAGCCTGCTGCGTGATATCGGTCGACCTCCCTTTGGCCAGGCCGGAGAACTTGCGCTCTGCGGTTGGTTCGACAGCCATATGTCGGCCCTGGGAGGCCGCCAGCTGCCGCTGGCCAAGGACGATATCCAGGGCGCGGCCCTGCTCAACGAGCTGTGTCGGTTCGACGCCCAGGCCCAGGCGCTCCGCACCATCAGCAAGCAGGAGGGGATCTCGCTGACCCATGTCCAGGGCGCGGTGCTGCTGGGGGAGCAGGCGGTGTGGCGCGAAGTGGGCGACGATGGCCGTGGCCGCCAGGGCTACTGCTATCGTGCCGAGAGCGACCAGGAGACGGCCATGCGTGGTGTCCTGGGGCTGGGCCAGGATCATCGCCATCCGGCCAGCTACGTGGTGGATGCCGCCGAGGTCATTGCACGGACCCTGTCTCGTCTGGAGGCGGTGGTGGAGCGGGGGTTGATCGACCCGACATCCCTGGTGGCATCGCTCAAACAGGCCTATGTGGAGGGGCTGGCCCGCCAGGGAGAGCCCTGGGCGAGTCTGGAGGAGCGGCGCTTCTCGCGCCACGGAGTAGTACGCCGCTGGAGCCTCGGTGGCATGCTGGACTGGGCGCTGCGCCGCTATGAGCGGGACAACGTCGAGGAACTGGGGCGCTTCTTTCACTACCTGCGACTGGCGCTGGGGCGCACCCTGGTCAATCACGCCGCCGATGCCTTCGTGGCCCACCTGGAGAACATTCGGGAGGGACAGCCTCAGTTGAGGCTGCTGAGCGCGGAGGTCGGCTGTCGCGCTCTGCTCGAGGCCTTCGACAGCCTGGCCACTCGGGTCGAATATCGGGATCCGGAGCTGGAACGGCTGGAGCTCGAGGGCTACCGCACCTTATGTGGACTGCTCGATGCCGCCCTGCCGGCGTTGCGCCTGCCGGAAGCGGCCTTCGTGCGACTGCTGGACGAGGGCCATGGCGCCTCGCCGCGGCTGACGTTGTGGGTGAAGCGGTTGCCGCCCGGCGTGCTCAGGGTGTACCGCCAGGCCATGGCGCAGCCCTGGGAAGGGGCGAGCCGCGAGGTCTGGGAGGCCTACCATCGTGGACGCCTCGTGCATGACTGGATCTGCAGCATGACCGAATCATCGGCGCTGGAAGAGTACAGTCGCCTGCGTGTAGCCGGTCGTTCGCTGGCCTGACGGTCTGGAACTGTGGCGTCACCACCGGCCCGCCCAGCGTTGAAACGATGGGCCAGGGATGGCGTAGAGTTTCTGTCGACGATTCTGCACAGGCGAAGTCCCATGAGGCTGGCGACGGGTGGTCGGCGAAGCATCTCGTTGATGGCGGTGCTGGCACTGTTGCTGGTACTGATGTCGCTGGTTTCTGGCTGCGTGCCGGTGATCAGTGAGCGCTGGGCGCGCCAGCCATTGCAGGGGCAGGTCATCGACGCCCGTACCGGGGCCCCATTGGCGGGGGCCAGGGTCTCGGCCGAGGCCTTTGCCGAGGCCGCCGACGTGACCGACAGCAACGGGCGGTTCGCCATTCCGGGGAATTCGTATATCGGTGGGCAGTTGTTGATGGCTGCAAGCGGGCTCCGTCCTCAGTGCTGGAAGATCGAGCGCGACGGCTACCGGACGCTGTGGATCGAGGTGATGGAGATGGTCCCGGATACGCTGCGCCAGCCGATCACGGTGAACCTGCCCATGTTGGCGTTCGATGCCGAGGCGCCCGCTGGACGCTCTGCCGAGACGATGGTCAAGGAAAAGAGCCCCGGGGATCACGCCGGGGATCAGGTCGGCAATCACGTCGCCAAAGAGGCGATTTCCCGCGCGATACAACGCGACAATTACCGGTGGCGCCTGGCGGAAGGCAACGACTGTGGCGCAGCGCCGCCGCCCGGCTAACGATCGACGTGGTTGGCGTTCGCTGCCAGCGCGCGTGCATCCACTTCCCTGATACTCGAACAGCCACACATGGCGAGGCCCTGGTCCAGCTCCCGGCGCAGGATCGCCAGGCAGCGCTCGACGCCGGCTTCGCCCGCGTCGGCCAGTCCGTACAGATAGGGGCGGCCGATATGCACGGCGTCGGCGCCCAGGGCCAGCGCCCGAAGGATGTCCAGGCCGCTGCGAATCCCCCCATCCAGATGCACCTCGAGACGCTCGCCCACCGCCGCCGCCACCTCGGGAAGCGCCGCGATGGTGGCCCTGGCGGCGTCCAGTTGGCGCCCCCCGTGATTCGACACCACCACGGCGTCGGCCCCCTGCTCGGCGGCCTGGCGCGCCGAGTCCGCGTCCAGTACACCCTTGACGACCAGCGCGCCCGGCCAGCGGGCGCGGACCCAGCCCAGATCACTCCACCCCAGTGAGGGATCGAGCTGGTCGTCGAGCCAACTGGCGAGTGAGGCGATGCCGTCCGGGGCCGAGAGCGGTCCGTCCAGATTGCCCATGGAAAAACGACGGCTGCGCAGGTGGCGCCACCACCAGCCGGGGTGACGGCCCAGCCCCCAGGCGAGCTTGAGGGCGGTGGCCGGATCGGGCCTGACGTCGTGGCCGAGTCCCCGGTGGTGATCGGCCAGCAGCGGCATATCGATGGTCAGCACCAGCACACGGCAGCCGAGACTCAGGGCGTCGTCCATCAGTCGCTCGCTGAGGGCACGATCCTTGAACACGAACAGCTGAAACCAGGGTGGGCGCGGGCAGTCCCTGGCGATATGCGCAAGGGGGGCGTTTGACAGGGTGGCGGCGGTGTAGGGGACCCCGGCTCGCGCAGCGGCGCGTGCGGCCAGACGTTCTCCGTCGGCCCAGGCCAGGCCGCCCAAAGCCACCGGCGAGAGCACCAGCGGCAGCGCGATATCTTCGCCCAGAATGCGAGTACCGAGGGTGCGCCGGCTGACGTCGGCCAGGCGCGGTGCCAGCGCCACTCGTGACATGGCCTGGAGGTTGGCGGCCAGCGCCTGCTCGGCGCCGGAGCCTCCTTCGATATAGTCGAAGACCAGCCGTGGGAGTCGCCGTCTCGCGCCTTGGCGAAGCGCCTCGATGGTGCTGCGGGTCATGGGGCCGACTCCGTTCAGCAGGCTGTTCCTTTGAGCATAGTCTAAGCGGGCTTCGGAGCCGGTTTCGGTGGCGGGCTGGCGTGGACCCGGAGCGGGTTCGCGTTGATGGTAGGGGGGCGTCGAAACGACACCGCCGCCCGAGGGGGCGGCGGCGCGTGGGTGCCGAACGAGGCGGCCGGGCTAGCCGAACAGGCTGTCGGCGATACGAAAACCGGCGATCCAGGTGCCGGCGGCGGAGCCCAGGGTCGCCGTCAGAAACACCAGCAGGGTGCGCGAGACACGGTTTTTCCACCAGCCCTTCACCTGGGTAACGTCGTGACGCAGGGTGGAGAAGTCGCGCACCTTGGGCTTGCGCATGGCCAGTTCCACCCCGGCGGCGACGAAGCCCGCCCCGATGGTCGGATTGAGCGAGGTCAACGGGGCGGCGAACACCGTGGCGATCACCGTGACCGGGTGGGCGAGGGCCAACAGGGTGGCGCCCCCTGACAGCACGCCGTTGATCACGAACCATTCCGCCACCAGCTGCCAGCCGAGCTCGGTGTTGCGCGAAAAGCCGATGGCGAAGCCGGTCAGTACCAGGGCAGTGATCAGCCAGGGCAGCATCTTCCACACCTTCGACGGCGGCCGGGTGGCCTCCAGCGCGGCGATTTCCTCGGCCGGGTCCTCGGCAGGCGGGCCTTCCAGATGCTCGGCCATGCCCTTGAGGTGGCCGGCGCCGATCACCACCAGCACCCGCTTGAACTTGCCAGGTGGGCACTGCTGGGCCAGGCGCATCACCATGTAGCGATCGCGCTCGCTGATCAAGGGGGTGAACAGCGACTGCGACTCGGCGGCGAATTCGCTGAAGGTGGATTCCAGCACGTCGCCCTGCTTGAGCCGCTCGACCTCCTCGGCGGAGACTTCCTGGCGCGACAGCACGCTGCCGAGCAGGCCCGACAGCAGGCTAAAGCGCTGCCACCAGGGCACGTTCTGGTAGATCCGCTTGAGCGTCAGGCCCACGTCCCGGTCGATCAGCAGCAGCGGAAGCTCGTGGCGCTGACTGGCCTCCAGGGCGGCGCGCATCTCGGCACCGGGCTCGATGCCGGATTGCTCGGCGATGCGCTGCTGGAAGGCGCCGAGGGCCAGGTTGGCGGCGACCATGCCGGCCTTGCCCTGACGAAAGATCTGGAACAGGTCCTGGTCACCCAGGGCGTCGGGGTTGGCCAGGTTGCTGTGGCGGGCGTCGCACAGCTCGATGGCGACGGCGTCGAAGTCGCCGGAATCGATCAGGTCGCGCACCTCGTCGGCGCTCTCGGCGCTGACGTGGGCGGTGCCCAGCAGGGTAAAGGTGGTGTCGCCGACGCGGAGGTCACGTCGGGGGCCGCCTCGGGTCTCGGGCCGCTCGGCCAGCGCAATGTCGTCGATCTCGCTCATGGGGCTCGGGGCCTTGAGAATGTGAAGGATCGATTATCCATGAACGAGGAGGGCAGGCCAAACCCTGGCCTGCCCTCGAGCTGACATTGTCCGGCGTTCAGTCCTGATAGGCGCCAGCGGAATAGGTCAGTTCGTAGCTGTGAGAGTAGATCTCGAGGATGTTGCCGAACGGATCTTCCATGTAGATCATCCGGTAGGGCTTCTCGCCGGGATAGTACTCGCGCACCTTGGGCATGCGCTTCTTGCCGCCGGCGGCGACGATGCGCTCGGCCAGGCCCTCGACGTCGGGATCCTGGACGCAGAAGTGGAACACGCCGGTCTTCCAGTACTCGAAGTTGTTCTCCGGGTCCTCGTGGTTGGCGAACTCGAACAGCTCCACGCCGACCCGGTCACCGGTGGACAGGTGGGCGATACGGAAACTGCCCCAGCCAGGACCGAAGACGTCGGTGCACATCTCGCCGATGGCGGAGTCGTCTTCCTCGATGGTGGTCGGCGCCATGATCTGGTACCAGCCCAGCACCTGGGTGTAGAACGCCACCGCGGCCTCCACATCCGGCACCGAGATGCCGATATGGGAGAAGCTGCGGGGATAACTGTTTGGAGAGTTGCTTGAAGAGTTGGCGGGAGCGTCATGGTTGGCGTTTGCCAAGGCGTCTTGCTGGCTCATGGAGTGTCACCTCTTGATGCAGGAATGATGAGCACAGTCTGGGCCGGGATCGCTATAATGAAAATCGACGCGACGTTATGGTGATGATAATAGATGCTTATGGCAAATCCGCTCTGGCTACGCTCGTTTCAGGCGTTGGTGGAGCAGGGCAACTTTACCCGCGCCGCCGAGCGCCTTGATCTGACCCAGGCGGCGGTCAGCCAGCATATCCAGCGCCTGGAGGCCGAGCTGGGACTGTTGTTCATTCGCCGGCCTCGGCGGCTCGAGCTGACCCCGGCAGGCCACGCCCTGCTGGACTATCTGAACGAACGTGAACGGGTCGATCAGCGCCTTACCCAGCGCCTGGCCGGTGATCTGGACGATCATGGCGAGATCAGCCTGATGACACCAGGGAGTATCGGGCTTGCGATCTACCCGCGTCTGCTGGCGTTGCAGAAGCGCGCGCCGGGGCTGGCGATTCGCCATCGCTTCGGTCCGACGCGGGAGATCGTCGAGGCCGTCATCGACGGCAAGGTGGAGATGGGGCTGGTGGGCGAGCGTCCCGACGACGCCAGTCTGACGGTCAGCGAGTTTGCCACCGAGGCGCTGGAACTGGTGGTACCGGCCGACACCCGTGTCGAGACGTTCGATGAGCTGATGGCGCTGGGCTTTATCGACCATCCGGATGGCAAGGCCCTGGCCACCCGTCTGCTCAGTCGGCGCTTTCCGGGCTCGCCGGGCTACGCTCGCTGGCCGCGCAGCGGCTTTACCAATCAGATTGGCCTGATCCTGGCGCCGGTGGCCCAGGGGCTGGGCTTCAGCGTGTTGCCACGCTTTGCCCGGGAGGCCTTCGAGGACCAGCACGCCATCCGTGTGGTCGAGGGTGCCCCCGAGGTCAGCGATACCCTCTACCTGATCCAGCGCGCCGAGTGGCCACTGTCGGCCCGGGCACAGCGGGCGCTTTCGGTGATGCGAGAGGCGGTGGCGGGTGCCGACACCGCCCTCTAGCGAAGGGCTACGGCAAAGGAAAGGGCACCAGGATCGGTCCTATTTGCGCCAGAAGGCCGGGGTAAACAACACCAGAACGGTAAAGATCTCCAGGCGGCCCATCAGCATCGCCATCACCAGGATCCACTTGGCCATGGTCGGCATGTCACCGTAGTGCAGACTGGCTTCGCCCAGCGCCGGCCCCAGATTGTTGAGCGCCGAGCCCACCGTGGACCAGGCGGTGACCTGGTCGACCCCGGTGGCCATCACCCCCACCAGCATCAGGAAGAACAGCAGCACATAGGCCGAGAAGAATCCCCACACCGCCTGGGCGATGCCGTCGGGTACGCTGACCTTGCCGATCTTGACCGCGATCACCGCATTGGGGTGGATCAGGCGCATGATCTCGCGCATGCCCTGCTTGATGATCAGGATGATGCGGATGACCTTCATGCCGCCGCCGGTGGAGCCGGAGCTGGCGCCGACGAAGGCGGCGATGAACAGCAAAAGCGGCAGGGCGCCGGGCCAGGCGGAGAAGTCTGCCACCGAAAAGCCGGCGGTGGTGGCTACCGAGACCACCTCGAAGATGCCGTGGCGAAGTCCCACGGTGGTCTCTTCGGTGCCGGTCAACCACAGCACCACCACGGTGATGCTGGCCAGTCCCGTCAGGTACAGCAACAGAAAGCGCGCCTCGGAGTCTTCCCAGTAGTGGCCGATACGGCGTTCGCGCCAGGCCAGGAAGTGCAGGCTGAAACTGAGCGCGGAGATCAGCATGAAGACGATGCAGATGGCCTCGATCACCGCGCTGTCGAAGTAGCCGATGCTGGCGTCGTGGGTCGAGAAACCGCCGATGGCCACGGTGGAGAAGCTGTGACCCAGGGCGTCGAACCAGTCCATCCCGGCGGCCATGTAGGCCAGCATGCACACCACCGTCAGGGTGGCGTAGATGTACCACAGTGCCTTGGCGGTCTCGGTGATCCGCGGGGTCAGCTTGGAATCCTTGAGCGGCCCCGGGATCTCGGTACGGTACAGCGCCATGCCGCCGACCCCCAGGGTCGGCAGGATCGCCACCGCCAGCACCACGATGCCCATGCCACCGAGCCACTGCAGCTGCTGACGGTAGTAGAGGATCGCCTCGGGCAGGAAGTCGATGCCGGTGATCACCGTGGCACCGGTGGTGGTCAGCCCCGAGAACGACTCGAACACCGCGTCGGTGAACGACAGTGCGGTGCTGCCGGTGAGCATCAGCGGCAGCGAACCGAACAGCCCCAGCACCGTCCAGAACATGGCGGCGATCAAAAAGCCGTCGCGGGTGCGCAATTCCCGCCGGGCACGACGATTGGGCAGGAACATCAGCGCGCCGGTCAGCACGGTGATGGCGATGGCAATCAGAAAGGCGTCCCAGGTGCCGTCGCCGAACAACAGCGAGATGGCGATGGGCGGCACCATGGTCAGGCTGAACATCATCAGCAGCAGCCCGAGAATGCGCAGGATCATCCTCAGGCTCATGGCGTCCTGCCTCCTGGCTGACAGCAACAGGCGGGGGACATGTCGGGACGGGTCGTCGTCTCAAGCCCGGTCGGCATCGGACTCATGCGGCGGCTCTCCTTGGTATGGCGGCAGGGGCGAGGGGCGCGCCCATCAGAAAAAGGTCAATCCGACCTGGAACAGGCGTTCGACGTCACGAATCTTGCGCTTGTCGACCACGAACAGGATGACGTGGTCACCGCTCTCCACCACCACGTCGTCGTGGGCGATCAGCACTTCCTTGCCGCGCACCACCGCGCCAATGGTGGAGCCACCGGGCAGGTCGATGTCGCCGATGGCACGACCGACCACCCGGGAGGACTGGCTGTCGCCGTGGGCGATGGCCTCGATGGCCTCGGCGGCGCCGCGGCGCAGCGAGTGGACGTTGACGATGTCACCGCGGCGCACATGGGTCAGCAGGCTGCCGATGGTGGCCTGCTGGGGCGAGATGGCGATGTCGATCTCGCCGCCCTGGACCAGATCCACGTAGGCGGCGTTGTTGATCAGGGTGAGTACCTTCTTGGCACCCATGCGCTTGGCCAGCATCGACGACATGATGTTGACCTCATCGTCGTTGGTCAGCGCACAGAAGATGTCGCAGTCCTCGATGTTCTCCTCTTCCAGCAGGCGCTTGCTGGTCGCGCTGCCGTGCAGTACCACGGTGCGGTCGAGGCGTTCGGAGAGCTGGGTGCAGCGCTCGAGGCTGTGCTCGATCATCTTGACCTGGTGGCTGTGCTCGAGGTGCTCGGCCAGGCGCTCGCCGATGTTGCCGCCGCCGGCGATCACCACCCGGCGGAAGTCGCGATCCAGTCGCCTCAGCTCGCTCATCACCGCGCGGATATCGCGCCGGGCGGCGATGAAGAAGACCTCGTCGTCGGCCTCGATCACGGTGTCGCCACGCGGAATGATCGGACGGTTGCGCCGGTAGATGGCGGCCACCCGGGTGTCGACGCTGGGCATGTGACGGCGCAGGAAGCCGAGCTCCTGGCCGACCAGCGGACCGCCGTAGAAGGCCTTGACCGCCACCAGCTGGACCAGTCCACCGGCGAATTCCAGCACCTGCAGGGCGCCGGGGTGCTCGATCAATCGGCGAATATGGTCGGTGACCA
Organism: Halomonas sp. MMSF_3323; assembly: GCF_030733595.1. Classification (NCBI taxonomy): domain Bacteria; kingdom Pseudomonadati; phylum Pseudomonadota; class Gammaproteobacteria; order Oceanospirillales; family Halomonadaceae; genus Halomonas; species Halomonas sp. MMSF_3323. The sequence goes on from NZ_JASHIT010000023.1 coordinate 84,790, forward strand.
CCTGCTCGGGGCTGATCAGCACATCGATGGGCACCGCCTCGTGGGCGAACAGTCCCTTGCGCGCCAGGTAGGCGGTGGCGCGCACTCGGGCAATCTTGGTCGGGGTACGAAACAGGGTATGGGCGACCTGACAGGCGATCATGTTGACCTCGTCGGAGTTGGTCACCGCGATCAACATGTCGGCGTCTTCGCAGCCGGCCTGGCGTAGCACCATGGGGTAGGAGGCCGCCCCGGAGACGGTGCGGATGTCGAGCCGGGTATGCAGTTCGCGCAGGCGCTCACCGTCGGTGTCCACCACCGTGATGTCGTTCTCCTCGCGGGCCAGGTGCTCCGCCAGGGTGCCGCCAACCTGGCCGGCGCCGAGAATGATGATCTTCATCGTCGTCGTGTCCGAAGAGGGGTTCAGAGCCTATGGTGCGTCGCAGCATTGAGCCAGCATACCCGAGCTCTGAACAGTACAACAGGGCGGGAGAGTCCCGCCCTGTGCTGAAAGGAAACAACGCAGGACTTGTGCAATGCAAGTCCCGTGGGTCTCCGGGTCGAATCAGCCTCGCAGGTCAGTCGAGGGTGAAGCCGACCTTGACCGTGACCTGCCAGTGGGCCACCCGGCCATTCTCGATATGGCCGCGGGTATCGGTCACCTCGAACCAGCGCAGGTCATGCACGGTTTCCGAGGCCTTGGTGATGGCCCGCTGCACCGCATCTTCGATGCTGGTTTCCGAGGAACCGGTCAACTCGATCTGCTTGTAGACGTGTTGGCTCATACAGACTCCCTGTTGGAGAAGCATAGGTCACGGGCGGCCAGGCCGACGTCCTGGTCGGACTAGCGGCCCGCCTTCACCAGTCTGGCATAGAAGAAGCCGTCATGGCTGTCGACCTTCGGTAACAGTTGGCGTCCGGCCCCGGAAACCTGGCCCCAGGCGATGCCGTCGGGCATCTGCTCGCTGGCGTCCGGGGTGCGCGCGAGAAAGTCGCGGATCTGGTCGCGATTCTCTTCCGGCAGCACCGAGCAGGTGGCGTAGAGCAAGGTGCCGCCGGGCTTGAGCAGCGGCCACAGATTGTCGAGAAGCGCGCGCTGCAGCTGGGCCAGCTGGGCGATGTCGCTGGGCCGACGCAGGCGCTTGATGTCGGGATGACGGCGGATGACGCCACTGCCGGAGCAGGGGGCGTCGAGCAGGATGGCGTCGAACGGGGTGCCGTCCCACCAGTCACGCTCGGTGGCGTCGCCTTGGGCCAGGGTCGCCGACAGGCCCAGACGAGTCAGGGTGTCTTCCACCCGTGCCAGGCGCGCGGCATCGGAGTCGATGGCGTGCAGGTCGACGTCGAACAGCTCGAGCAGGTGAGCGGTCTTGCCACCGGGGGCGCAGCAGGCGTCGAGCACCCGTGCCCCCGGCCGCGGTGCCACCACCGGGCCAAGCAGCACCGCAGCCAGTTGGGCGGCCTCGTCCTGGACGCTGACGTGGCCCTGGGCGAAGCCGGGCAGCGCCTCCACGTCGCGGGCGGTTTCCAGCACCAGCCCGTCCGGGGCGTGGGCGCAGAGCCTGGCGGAGATGCCGGCACCGTCGAGGATATCCAGATACTGCTCGCGGTCGTTGTGGCGACGATTGACCCTCAGGGTCATCGGTCCGGGCTGGTTGTTGGCCTCGCAGATCGCCTGCCAGTCATCGGGCCAGGCCTGGCGCAGTGACTTGAGCCACCAGCGCGGGTGCAACAGCGCCACCGCCGGGTCACGGTCGACTTCGGCTTCCAGCGTCGACGACTCGCGCTGCAGCCGGCGTAGACAGCCGTTGAGTACCCGGGTGGCCCAGGCCTTGCCGAGCAGACGCGCGGCACCGGCGGTCTCGCCTACCGCCGCGTGGGCCGGAATGCGCAGGTACAGGAGTTGATAGGCGCCCAGCAGCAGCAGCGCCTGGATGTCGGCATCGCGACTCTTGAACGGTTTCTCGAGCAGCTGGGCGGCCAGTGCCTCGAGCCGTGGCAGGGTGCGGCAGACGCCGAAGCACATGGCCTTGAACAGGGCACGGTCGCGGGCCACCACCTGATGGTCGTCCAGGGTGGCCAGTGAGCCCTTGCCGGTGATCACCGGCACCAGCGCCTTGGCTGCGGCGGCGCGGACACAGTCACCCATGTCGCGCCGTGCGTTGGCGTGACGACGGCCATGATGGGGTGGCTTGCGATCGCGTGGGGGTTGAGAATCGCTCATGCGGAGGTCTCCGGGAAAGGACGTCCCAGCAGCGTGCCCTGGGGAAAGCGTTCGGCCCTGGCGCGCAACAGCTCGGATACCGCCAGCTCCTTGCCGCCGGGCAGCTGGGCCCGGGTGATGCGAAGGCGCTCGCGGCCCTCGGCGCCACAGGCCACCAGCAGCTCGGTGTCGGCGCGGGTGATGGTGCCGGGCGACTCTGGTGCGCCGTCGTCGGCCGGCTCGGCCAGGTGGATACGTAGACGCTCGTCGCCCAGCGCGCACCAGGTCACCGGCCAGGGATTGAAGGCGCGCACCCGGGCGGCCAGGGTCGCGGCGGGCTGGGCGAAGTCCAGCTCGGCCTCGGCCTTGCTGAGCTTGGAGGCGTAGGTGACGCCCTGTTCGGGCTGCGGCGTGGCGGCAAGCTCACCGTCGGCGAGTCGGTCGAGGGCCTCGACCATGGCCTTGCCACCGATCTCGGCCAGGCGATCGTGCAACTCGCCGCCGGTGGTGGTGGGCAGGATCTCGGTGCGCCGGATGATCAGCATGTCGCCGGTATCGAGTCCCTCGTCCATCTGCATGATGGTGACGCCGCTCTCGTCATCGCCGGCCTCGATCGCCCGCTGAATCGGCGCTGCACCGCGCCAGCGCGGCAGCAGCGAGGCGTGGACGTTGAGGCAGCCCAGGCGCGGTGCCTCGAGTACCGGCAACGGCAGGATCAGGCCGTAGGCCACCACCACCATGACGTCGGCGTCCAGCGCCGCCAGGGCGCGCTGTTCGGCTTCGTCCCTGAGCCGCTCGGGCTGGTACACCGGCAGGCCGTGCTCCAGCGCCAGCGACTTGACCGGGCTTGGCGTCAGCTTGCGGCCGCGTCCGGCGGGGCGATCGGGTTGGGTATAGACGGCAATCACCTGGTGGTGACTGGCCAGCAGCGCCGAGAGACTCTCGGCGGCGAAGTCGGGCGTGCCAGCGAAGATCACGCGCAGCGATCGGGTCATGTTCAGGGCCTTGGCCGAAGAATGCGGGGACAATAGTAACGGAGACGGGCGAAACGACGAAGACCGACAACGTG
>NZ_JASHIT010000024.1:0-87616 GCF_030733595.1 Halomonas sp. MMSF_3323
CTGGCCCGCACGTCCGTCATGGCGTTGTCGCCGGTGTTACTGGCAGGCCTCGCAGCCCAGCTCGTCGATTTCCCCGGCGGACGGCGGACGCTGGCCACCCTTGCCCTTGAGGAAGTCGTCGATGCCGCGGGGCTCTTCGGCTGCGGGTGCCGGCGCCGGTGCGGCCGCCTGGGGTGCGGTGCCGTTGGAGACGGCGTTGAGCTTGCCGCGGTCCACCGTGGACTTCTCCACCGAAGTGGCGCCGAGGGCGCGCAGGTAGTAGGTGGTCTTGAGGCCACGGAACCACGCCATGCGGTAGGTCACGTCGAGCTTCTTGCCGGACACGCCCTGGATGTAGAGATTCAGCGACTGGGCCTGGTCGATCCACTTCTGGCGCCGTGCGGCGGCTTCGACCAGCCACTTGGGCTCGACCTCGAAGGCGGTGGCGTACTTGGCCTTGAGGTCGTCCGGGATGCGGTCGATGGGCTGGACGCTGCCGTCGTAGTACTTGAGGTCGTTGATCATGACCTCGTCCCACAGGCCGCGTTCCTTGAGGTCGTTGACCATCCAGGAGTTGACCACGGTGAACTCGCCGGACAGGTTCGATTTCACGAACAGGTTCTGATAGGTCGGCTCGATCGACTGGGTCACGCCGCAGATGTTCGAGATGGTCGCGGTGGGGGCGATGGCCATCACGTTGGAGTTGCGCATGCCCTGGCTGCGCACCTTGTCACGGATGCGATCCCAGTCCTGGGTCTGGCTGGTGTCGACCTCGATGTACTGCTCGCCACGCTCGGCCTTGAGCTTGTCGACGGAGTCGATCGGCAGCACGCCCTGGCTCCACAGCGAGCCCTCGAAGCTCTCGTAGCGTCCGCGCTCGGCGGCCAGGTCGCTGGAGGCCTCGATGGCGTGGTAGCTGATCAGCTCCATGGAGCGGTCGGCAAAGGCCACCGCCTCGCCGCTGGCGTAGGCGATGCCCTGGGCGTACAGCGCGTCCTGGAAGCCCATCAGGCCAAGGCCCACCGGGCGGTGCTTGAAGTTGGAGTTGCGCGCCTGGGGCACCGCGTAATAGTTGATGTCGATGACGTTGTCGAGCATCCGCACCGCGGTGCGCACGGTCTTCTTGAGCTTGTCGTTGTCGAGCTCGCCGTCGACCACGTGCTGCGCCAGGTTGATCGAGCCCAGGTTGCACACCGCGATCTCGTCGGGCGAGGTGTTGAGGGTGATCTCGGTGCACAGGTTGGAGCTGTGGACCACGCCGGCATGGCTCTGGGGGCTGCGAATGTTGCAGGCATCCTTGAAGGTGATCCAGGGATGGCCGGTCTCGAACAGCATCGACAGCATCTTGCGCCACAGGTCCTTGGCCTTGACCCGCTTGAACAGCTTGAGCTGACCGTTGCGGGTCATCTCCTCGTACTCGGCATAGCGCTTCTCGAAGGCCACGCCGTACAGGTCATGCAGGTCCGGGCAGGTGGACGGCGAGAACAGGGTCCACTCCTCGTCATTGAACACCCGCTTCATGAACAGGTCCGGCACCCAGTTGGCGGTGTTCATGTCATGGGTACGACGACGGTCATCGCCGGTGTTCTTGCGCAGCTCGAGGAATTCCTCGACATCCAGGTGCCAGGTCTCGAGGTAGGCGCAGACGGCACCCTTGCGCTTGCCGCCCTGGTTGACCGCGACGGCGGTGTCGTTGACCACCTTGAGGAAGGGGACCACACCCTGGGACTTGCCGTTGGTGCCCTTGATGTAGGAGCCCAGCGCACGCACCGGGGTCCAGTCGTTGCCGAGGCCGCCGGCCCACTTGGACAGCATGGCGTTGTCGCGGATCGCGCCGTAGATGCTCTCGAGGTCATCCGGCACGGTGGTCAGGTAGCAGCTGGAGAGCTGGCTGCGCACGGTGCCCGCGTTGAACAGGGTCGGGGTGGAGGCCATGTAGTCGAAGCTGGAGAGCAGCTCGTAGAACTCGATGGCCCGCGTCTCGCGGTCGTCCTCGTTCAGCGCAAGGCCCATGGCCACGCGCATGAACATCACCTGGGGCAGCTCGTAGCGCACGTCATCGCGGTGGATGAAGTAGCGGTCGTACAGGGTCTGCAGGCCCAGGTAGGTGAACTGGTTGTCGCGGCTGTGGTCGAGCGCCTCGCCCAGACGTTCCAGGTCGAAGTTGGCAAGCTCGGGGTCGAGCTGTTCGAACTCGATGCCGCGCTCGACGTAGCGCACGAAGGCCGGCTTGTAGAGCTCGGCCATGTCGCCGTAGGTGGCGTCCTCGGCCACGTCGAGGAACGACAGCGCCTCGCGGCGCAGGTTGTCCTGCAGCAGACGAGCGGTGACGTAGGTGTAGTTCGGGTCCTTCTCGACCAGGGTGCGGGCGGTCATCATCAGCGCCTGGGACACGCCATCGATGGTCACGCCGTCGTACAGGTTCTTCAGCGAGTCCTGGACGATCTTGTTGGGGTCGACGTTCTCGAGGCCTTCGCAGGCGTCGAACACCAGGGTCTCGATACGCCCCAGGTCCAGCGGACGACGGCTGCCGTCGGCGGCGGTGACGTTGAGGGTCGGGTGCGGCTTCTCGATGCCGCTTTCCTCGCGGGCGCGGGCGTGTTCCTCGCGGTACAGCACGTAGGCGCGGGCGACCTTCTGCTCGCCGCTGCGCATCAGCGCCAGCTCGACCTGGTCCTGAATATCCTCGATGTGCACGGTGCCACCGTCGGCCAGGCGACGGGCAAAGGTCTGCTCGATGGCCTCGGCGGATTCCTTGACGAAGTCACGGACCCGGCTGGAGGTGGCGGCATTGTCCCCCTCGACGGCGATGAATGCCTTGCTGATGGCCACGGCGATCTTGCCGGCGTCGAAGGGCACCACGTCCCCGGTGCGCTTGATCACGCGCAGCGTGTCGGGGGCGGTGACGGAGACGGACGGTCGGTCCGGGCTAGCGAGGGTATCCATGGCGCCGAGGCTCCCTATGAGGTAAAAAAAGTCGTGAAAACAGGCGTGACCAACTGCGAGAAAGAGGCAGTTGACAGGCTTCTGTGATATTGCTAGAGACACATGATGTGGTGTCTCTCTGGATATTCGGACACAAGATAGTGTGCTTCTTGCCCGTCATCAAGTGGATAAGTCTGTGGATGAGGTGTGGTCATCAAGGGGGCAACTGGGCACAACCGGCGTGGACGCCGTGGTGGCGGCCTTGATGCGCATCAGGGCGAGGGCAGGCGACAGCGCAAAATTCGGGTATCCTTGTGTTATCGCGTGTGACATTGCTCAGCACCAGTCATTCGGCCAGGTTGGATAATGCCCGGCATTCGCCAAAAGGAATGAGACCCCCTATGGAAGAACGTTCAGAGCAACGAGAACAGGATCACGTACTTATCATCGAAGATGATGAGCGTCTCGCTGGTCTGACGCGGGACTACCTCGAAGCCAACGGCTTCCGAGTGAGCCTGGAGGATGACGGCGGTCGCGGCGTCGATCGTATTCTGTCGCTGCAGCCGGATCTGGTGATTCTGGATCTGATGCTGCCGGGCGAGGATGGTCTGTCGATCTGTCGTCGAGTTCGCAGCGACTACGGTGGTCCGATCCTGATGCTGACCGCCCGGACCGACGACATGGATCAGGTCCTGGGGCTCGAGATGGGCGCCGACGATTATGTGCCGAAGCCGGTGCAGCCGCGGGTACTGCTGGCACGCATGCGTGCCCTGCTGCGTCGTCTTGACGGAGCCGAGGTCAGTGGCGAAAGCCGCTTGACGTTCCAGGACCTGGAAATCGACAACGCCACCCGCGAGGCCTGGCTCAAGGGCGAGCGTATCGATCTGACCAGCGCCGAGTTCGACCTCTTGTGGCTGCTGGCCAGCCACGCCGGTAGGGTGCTGACCCGCGAAGAAATCTTTTCCCAGTTGCGTGGCATCCGCTACGACGGCCAGGACCGCTCCATCGACGTGCGGGTGTCGCGGATTCGGCCCAAGATAGGCGATGACCCCCATCATCCGCACCGCATCAAGACGGTCAGGAGCAAGGGCTATCTGTTCGTGAAGGACAGCTGAACCCATGCGTCGCGCCCTGGCCGACAGTACCTTCCTGCGGGTCTACGTCATGCTGGCGGCGACCCTGGTGCTGGCGCTCGGCGTGGCGATGGTGGGCATGACGCTGATCGACAAGGTGCGCATCGAGCACTATCGCGAACAGCTGGCCGAGGCGCCCATGCACCTGTTGGCGACGATGATCGACAGCATGCCGCGGGGCGAGCGGCGTGAGTGGATGGCCGAGAAGTCCGAGGCGCTGGACATGTCGATGTCGATCGTGCCCCTGTCGTCGCTGTCGCCGAGCTACTTCACCCGTCTTCGACTGCAGCGCGGCGGCGTGCTGGTCGGGCGTGACAGTCCCCATGAGTGGCGCTTCTGGCGGCTGATGCCCGCCGGTGGCGCGGTCCTGCAGGTGTCGCTGTCCGGCATGTCGGAGCGCCAGTTGCGGGGCCTGACCCAGCTCAGCGGGGAATGGCTCGCCAGCCTGCCGGCGGGGGCGCGCCAGGCGAGCATCGACAGCATGACCCGTGGCGATCTGCCGGTATCGATCAGCCAGTCCCCTCCGGATATCCTCGAGCCACGTCAGCGCAACCGCCTGGCCGGTGGCGAGGTGATGATGCAGCTACTGCCCGAGCACTGGTCGGTGGTGCTGTTCATGCAGGTGACGCCGCCCGGCGAAGCCCCCTTCTGGCTGACGGTAGGGCCGATGGCCAGCTACGAGGCGCTTCCGCCGGCGCTGTTGGCGTCGATGCTGGTGCTGCTGATGGGCGCACTGGCGATCGTCATCTACCTGATCGTGCGGGGTATCGAGGCGCGCATGGCGCGACTCGAGATGGCTGCCACCCGGCTTGCCAGCGGTCGCCTCGATACCCGGGTCAAGGTCGAGAGCGGCGACTTTCTCGGGCGTGTCGGCATGGCCTTCAACGGCATGGCCTCCCAGGTGCAGTCGCTGTTGCGGGCCCAGCAGGACATGATCCGGGCAGTGTCCCACGAACTCAGGACGCCGGTGGCGAGGATTCGCTTTGCGGTGCAGATGGTCGAGGACATGTCCGAGGACGCCCTGGTCAGGCGCCAGTTGCAGGGGGTCGACAGCGACATCGACGAACTCGACGATCTGATCGACGAAATCCTCACCTATGCGCGCCTCGACAGCGAGACCATCCACGGTGTCGAAGCTTCGCCCGAACCGGTGGAGCTGCGTGACATCTGCGAGCGGGTGATCGACTCCCTGATGCCGTTGCACGGCAATCTTGACGTGCGTCTGTCTGCGGGGCCGGAGATCGAGGTCCACGCCGATTCCCGCTATCTGCAGCGGGCCACCCAGAACCTGGTGGCCAACGCCTGCCGCCACGCCCGCACCCGGGTCAAGGTCAGCCTGCTCGACGAACCCAACCAGGTGCGGGTCGACGTGGAGGACGATGGGGAAGGGGTGCCGCCGGAGGCGCGCCAGGATATCTTCAAGCCCTTCGCCCGCCTGGACGACAGCCGAACCCGCCGCTCCGGCGGCTACGGGCTGGGGCTGTCCATCGTGCAGAAGGTGATGGCCTGGCACGGCGGCACCGTCAGCGTGGACGAGAGCCCCGGCCTGAAGGGCGCGCGCTTCTCGCTGATCATCCCCCGCCGGGTCTGAGACCACCATACGAACTCACTGCGTCACGCCCCCGCTGATCTCGCCTCAGGCCGGCTTGATCCCTTCCAGCACCGCAAAGGACGTCTCCCGCGCGGTGCGCAGAAAGTCGACCATCCAGGGGGCTTCCCGGGTGTCCTCGCGGATCGCGGCGAAGAGCGTGCTCCAGACACCATCCTCGCCCAGCGCGACGGCCTTGACGTAGTCCCGCTCCAGGTACTCGGTCAGTGCCCAGTTGGGCAGCGCACAGACTCCGCGACCGCTGGCCACCAGTTGCATCATCATGATCGTCAGTTCGGCGGTGCGCACCTCCCTGGGGGTGACGCCGGCCGGGTCGAGGAACTGGGTGAACACATCCAGACGCGAACGTTCCACCGGGTAGGTGATCAGGGTCAGGTCGGCCAGATCCTGGGGCGAGACGTGGGAGCGCCCGGCCAGGGCATGCTGACGCGCCACGGCGAGCAGGCCTTCGTAGCGAAACAGCGGCTCGTAGTGAACGCCGGGCAGGGGTTGGGGGTCGGCGGTGATCACCAGATCGAGCTGCTCGCGGGCCAGCGCCGGCAGCGGATCGAAGTGGTGGCCGCCGGGGATGTCGATCTCGACCTCCGGCCAATGGTCGCGGAAGTGATCCACGGTGGGCATCAGCCACTGAAAGCAGCTATGACACTCGATCGCCATGTGCAGGCGGCCCTGCTCGTTGCCGGCCAGGCGCGCCAGGTCACGCTCGGCCATGCGCACCTGGGGCAGGATCTGTTCGGCCAGGTTCAAGAGGCGCAGCCCGGCCCGGGTGAACTCCACCGGCCGGGTCTTGCGCAGGAACAGTGGCCCGCCCAGACGCTCCTCCAGATCCTTGAGCTGGTGGGACAGCGCCGACTGGGTCAGGTGGACCCGTTCGGCGGCCTCCACCAGGGAGCCGGCGTCGCGCAGCGCTATCAGAGTGCGCAGATGACGGAGTTCGAGCATTATCGTGAGCTTCTTTCATAGTAAAGATTAAGAAGTTTAGTTTGATTCACCCTTCGGATGCCAGCGACACTTCGTCGTATCATTCATGATCAAGGTGAATCACCATGACTTTTTCTCATATTCTGGGGTATCCCCGCATCGGTGCCGACCGCGAGCTCAAGCGCGCCACCGAAGCTTACTGGAAGGGCGATGCCGATCGAGCCAGCCTGGAGGCCACCGGTCACGAGTTGCGCAAGCGTCACTGGCAGGACCAGCGCGAGGCGGGACTGGACCTGGTGACGGTGGGCGACTTCGCCTTCTATGACCAGGTGCTCAACGTGTCGCTGCTGCTGGGTGCCGTGCCGGCGCGTTTTGCTGCCAAGGCCGAGCTCGAGCGTGGTGAAGTCGATCTGGACACCGCCTTTCGCATGGCCCGGGGCCGCGCGCCCAGCGGAGAACCCGCCGCCGCCTGCGAGATGACCAAGTACTTCGATACCAACTATCACTATCTGGTACCGGAACTGCACCAGGGGCAGGACTTCCGCCTGGCCAGCACGCGGCTGTTCGACGAGGTCGTCGAGGCGCAGCAGCAGGGGCACGCGGTCAAGGTGGCACTGGTCGGGCCGCTGACCTGGCTGTGGCTCGGCAAGGAGCGGGGCGAGTCGTCCTTCGATCGTCTGGCGCTGCTCGATGGTGTGCTGGCGGTCTACGCCGAGGTGTTCGCCAGACTCGCCAAGCTGGGTGTGGAGTGGGTGCAGCTCGACGAGCCGGCCCTGGCCCAGGACCTGCCCGGCGACTGGAAGGTAGCCTTCGAACGTGCCTACCATCATCTGCAGGGGTCGGGGGTCAAGCTGCTGGTGGCCAACTACTTCGGCGGCCTCGGCGACAACCTGACCCTGGCGGTCAATCTGCCGGTGGCGGGGCTGCACCTGGACGCCGTGCGTGCCCCACAGGAGGTCGAGACGGTGGTCGACCGTCTGCTGCCTCACAAGGTGCTGTCGCTGGGCGTCATCGACGGACGCAACATCTGGCGCGCCGATCTGGCTGCCCTGCGCGATCAGTGGACCAACGCCGCCAGCCGTCTGGGCGAGCGTCTGTGGATCGCCCCCAGCTGCTCGCTGCTGCATGTGCCGGTGGACCTGGAGCGCGAGACCGAGCTCGACGCCGAGTTCAGAAGCTGGCTGGCCTTCGCTCGCCAGAAGCTCGACGAGACCGTGACCCTGGCAAGACTGCTCGCTGGCCGGGTGCGACCCGAAGATGAGGCGCTGCTGGCGGCTTGCGTGCAGGCGATTGCCTCGCGGCGTGAGTCGCCACGGATTCATCGTCCCGAGGTCGGTGCACGCCTGGCGGCGCTTGGCGAGGCCGACAGCCAGCGCCCGAGCCCCTATCTGCAGCGTGCCGAGCAGCAGCGTCGCGCCCTCGGACTGCCGCTGTTTCCGACCACCACCATCGGCTCCTTCCCCCAGACCGCCGAGATTCGCGCTGCCCGTCGTGACCACAAGGCGGGACGCCTGTCCGCTGACGACTACCACACCAGGATGCGCGAGGAGATCGCCCAGGCGGTGCGGCTGCAGGAAGAGCTGGGCCTGGACATGCTGGTCCACGGCGAGGCCGAGCGTAACGACATGGTCGAGTACTTCGGCGAGCAGCTCGACGGTTACGCCTTCACCCGCTTCGGCTGGGTCCAGAGCTATGGGTCACGCTGCGTCAAGCCACCGATCCTGTTCGGCGACGTGAGCCGTCCAGCACCGATGACGGTGGAGTGGAGCCGCTACGCCCAGTCGCTGACCGGGGCGCCGATGAAGGGCATGCTGACCGGCCCGGTGACCATGCTGCAGTGGGCCTTCGTGCGCGATGACCAGCCTCGCGCGACCACCTGCCGCCAGATCGCCCTGGCACTGCGTGACGAGGTGTGTGACCTGGAGGCGGCAGGCATTCGCGCCATCCAGATCGACGAGCCGGCGCTGCGGGAAGGGCTGCCGCTGCGCAAGGCCGAGTGGCAGGAGTATCTGGACTGGGCGGTGGAGGCGTTCCGCCTGTCGGCCAGCGGTGTAGCGGACGCGACCCAGATCCACACCCACATGTGCTACTCCGAGTTCAACGACATCATCGCCTCCATCGCCGAGCTGGACGCCGACGTCATCACCATCGAGACCTCGCGCTCCGACATGGAGTTGCTCGACGCCTTCCGTGACTTTGACTATCCCAACGAGATCGGACCGGGGGTCTACGACATCCATTCACCGAACCTGCCCGAGGTGGACTGGATGGTGGCGCTGATGGAAAAGGCCGCCGAGCGCATCTCGCTGGAGCGGCTGTGGGTCAACCCGGACTGCGGCCTCAAGACCCGTCAGTGGGATGAGGTGACGCCGGCGCTGGCCAATATGGTCCAGGCCGCCAAGGAGCTGCGTCGACGCCACGCCTGACGACCGCGCAGCACTAGAGGGCCCATGACGCCGGGAAGCGCGGTTGAAAGTTCGTCGATTGTGCGAGGGGGCGATCCCATGGTGGCAGAGCCGCGCCTTTTGACGATGTGGCTGGTAAGCTTCGCCAGTAGGCCCCGACAGGGACACGCCAGACGGCACCTGGCGGGGCCACGGAATCGTACTGATGTCGTGATCGAAGGAGCCTGTCATGTGTCGTCCCGCTGTCGTCTCACCCCTCCTTGTCGTGATGCTGAGTGGACTGGTGGGGTGCGCCACTACCAGCGCTCCCGGTCCTGCCAGCGAGCAGACCGATCGCGCGGAGCGGCGCGGTTCCTTTACCGATGCGCCGGTGGAGCAGAAGGCGCCGCTGCTGCCCTCTGCCTACTTTGTCGGTGATGGCGCTACCTTCGTTGGCTGGCGCTGTTCGCCGAGTCAGGACATGGTCTCGGCGACCCAGGAGGATTCGCTCAGGTTGTGGACCACCCACGGTGCCGAGCAGTTGCCCCAGGCGGTGGTGGACCAGGGCGAGCGTTACCAGCGAGGGGAACTCAGCGCCCATATCATTGGTGAGCGGGCGGTGATCAAGAGCTCCCGCGGTCGGCTCGAGTGCGAGGCCCGTACCCGCCGCGACTCCCTGCGGCGCAGCGACAAGCCCGGGGTGATGTTCCTGGCCCGGGGCAACGAGCCAGGCTGGCACCTCGAACTGGCCAATGACGTGCCGCGCATTGACATGAGTCTGGACTACGGCGAGCGTGAAGTGAGCCTGCCCTATCGCGTCACCACCCTGGACAACGGTGCCGGTCGAGTGATCCTGGAAAGCGGCCGCGCCGATGCGCCCTTCGAGCTGCGCATCGAGGCCGGTGCCTGCTTCGATGATATGGCGGGCACGCCCTGGCCGGCCCAGGTCACCTTGAACGTCAACGGACGTCAGCTGCAGGGGTGTGGGCAGGGCATCGCGCCCTGACGGGGGGCGACGTGGACGCGCTTGGCAAGCCGACGAAAGCGTCCTTGGCTTGTGTAGCCAGCACACGCGAATAAAGCGCCGAGCGGCGCTTTATTCGTTTTTATCGAAAGATATTCCGAGATTTATTCGCTTTTCGACAATTTTATTGGCGGTAAACTGTGCGCAGACATCATCTTCCACAGGAGCTCGCCATGACCCGCGTACTGCTTGTCACCTCATCCATCCTCGCCGACCAGGGCCAGTCCACCCAGCTGGCACGCCACTTCGAGCGCCTGGCGCGCCAGCGTGACGATATCGAGATCACCCATCGCGACGTGGTCGCCGACGACCTGCCACACCTGGGCCTCGAGGAGCTGTCCAGCTGGCAGGTGGCGGACGCAGAGCGCAGCGAGGCACAGCGCGAGCTGGCGACGCGCTCCGATGAGCGTCTCGCCGAGCTCGAGGCCCACGACGTGCTGGTGCTCGCCGTGCCGCTGTACAACCTGGGCATTCCCTCCCAGCTCAAGGCCTGGTTCGACCGTATCCTGCGCGCGGGCAAGAGCTTCCGCTATACCGAGAATGGCCCGGTGGGGCTGCTCGAGGGCAAGCGTGCCATCGTGCTGGGCGCTCGCGGCGGTCAGTACGCCGGTAGTGCTCTGGATACCCAGACACCGCACCTGCGCCATATGCTGGGCCTGATCGGCATCAATGAGGTCGAGACGGTGTTTGCCGAAGGGCTCAGCATGGGTGACGAACACAAGGAAGCGGCCCTCACCACTGCCCACGCCGAGATCGAGGCGCTGATCGCCAGGCTGTAAGCCGCGCCCGACGTCTGAAGACACTGATTCGCAAGCCGCCGTGGCCCTGGCCACGGCGGCTTGCGTATGGTGATCGTTGCTCAGGGAAGAGGCCGACACCCGGCCGGGTGTCAGCGAGCGTCGCAGTCGTCGCCTGCGCCCAGCTGCCAGCGGGAATCGACGAAGTCAGCGACACACAGCGCGGGCTGTGGTGACAGCATGCGCTCGAACAATTGCCCCATGGGGCGCTGGCTTGCGCTCATCGGTAGTTGCAGGGTCGGTTCCAGGGCGCGCCAGTTGCCATCCTGGCGCTGTGCCAGGGCGAAGCGAAACGGATGGAAGCCGGGAAAGCCCAGGCGCAGGTCGGTGGCCAGCAGACGTTCGGCGTCTCCCTTGCGCTCCACCTCGTAGCGCACAAAGGGGCCAGCGAACCAGGCCAGGCGGCGACCGCTGTCGAGCTCCAGGGCGGCAGCCTCGAGTTCGGTACCGCGTCGAAACAGTTCGACGACCGGGCGGGTATCTCCGTCGAGCAGGCCGATCAGCGTCTCGGCGTGGCGATCGCCGTCCACGGCGGTGACCCGCCACAGCAGGATCGAGAAGGGCGCCGGCTGGATCAGGCGCGGTGCCTCGGCCATGTCCACTCGGTCGAGCGCCTCGTCGGCCCTGGCATCGACCCAGCCGCGCGCGCCCAGCGCCAGCAGCAGGTACAGCGTCGAGATCACCAGGCCCCAGCTGGCGGCGCGTTGCAAGGTCGCTGGCCGATGGCCACGCCACAGTGCGATCACCAGAGCGACCAGCAAGGCCAGGGTGTAGGCCGGGTCGATGATGAACACCAGCGGGGTAGCGCTGGGCGCGGTGACCTCGAGTGGCCACCACAGCTGGGTGCCGTAGGTGGTCAGCGAGTCCAGCAGCGGATGGGTCACCAGGCACAGCCAGAAGAACAGCCACCAGCGCAACAAGCCAAGGTGCTGCAAGCCCAGGCCCTGTGCCGGGCTTAAGCTCAAGCCCAGTCCCTGTGCAGGGCGTCTGGCCCGACGCTCGGCCAGTCGCTGAGCTAGCCCGGCCAGCACCAGCGAGAGCCCCGTCAATACGAAGAGCGAATGACTGAAGCCACGGTGGTAGGTGACGTTGGCCACGGCGTCGCCGTAGTCGATCAGCACGTCCAGGTCCGGCAGGCTGCCGACCACCGCGCCGGCGAGCAATGACTTGCGGCCCAGGTGACGGCCCAGAACCGCGCCTCCCAGGGCCGCGCCGAGGGCGGCCTGGGTCAGCGAGTCCATGGTGGCGCCGCCGCCAGTATTCGGGCCTGCACCGGGCAGTCGTCGCGGTGGGCGCCGGCCAGGTAGCCCGCGCTCATCAGGAACTCCTTGACGATCTCCGGGCCGGTAAAGCGAAAGTGACGCTTGAACAGCTTCACCCAGTCCGCGTGCTCACGTGGGTGGTGGGCATCGAGCCAGGCCTGGAAGCCGCCGTGGGACTCCCGCATGGCCTGGATCACCCGGGCGTTGTGGATCACCGCCTCGATCTTCAGGCGGTGACGAATGATGTCGGCGTCGGCCAGCAGACGTGCCCGATCGTCGTCGTCGTAGGCGGCGACCCGATCGACGTCGAAGCCGTCGAAGGCGCGCTTGAAGCCCTCGCGCTTCTTCAGCACCGTAAGCCACGACAGACCGGCCTGATTGATCTCGAGTGCCAGGCGCTCGAACAGGTCGGACTCGCCTCGGATCGGGAACCCGTATTCGCTGTCATGGTAGGGCCCGTGCAGCGGATGCCCCGGGGCCAGGTCGCAGTACTCGCTCATGCGGCTTGCTCTTGTTGGTAAGGTGTCTCGATTCCCCTGGGACCGACCTGCGCTACGACAAAAGGGTACCGACTCGGCATACCCTTGATGGCGCGATTCTG
The DNA here is from genome assembly GCF_030733595.1 of Halomonas sp. MMSF_3323. Classification (NCBI taxonomy): domain Bacteria; kingdom Pseudomonadati; phylum Pseudomonadota; class Gammaproteobacteria; order Oceanospirillales; family Halomonadaceae; genus Halomonas; species Halomonas sp. MMSF_3323. Next base: position 12,636 of record NZ_JASHIT010000024.1, read on the forward strand.
CGATCCTGAGGCCTGTCCTTCTCTTTTTCCGTCAGGAGATCATACGCGATGACACGTCTTTCTCGCGCCCTGGGCGCCGTTCTCATGGGTGTCTTCAGCCCGCTTGCACTGGCCGCCGGCCTGGACATGCACAAGGATCCCCACTGCGGCTGCTGCAGCGCCTGGGCCGAGCATATGCGTGAGGCCGGCTTCGAGGTGCGTCTTCACGATAGCCCCGACATGGCGTCGGTCAAGCAGCGCCTGGGGGTTCCCCAGGCGTTGGCGTCCTGTCATACCGCTACCCTGACCAATGAAGACGGCAGGCGCTACCTGATCGAGGGCCATGTCCCCGCCGAGCAGGTGGCCTGGCTGCTGGAGGCGTCGCCGGATATCGATGGTCTGGCGGTGCCGGGCATGCCCCATGGCTCGCCCGGGATGGAGACCGGCCGCCTCGATGACTACGCGGTGCTCGGCTTTACAGCCGATGATGCGCGCGCCATGGTAGTGGCCCGTTACCCCTGAGCCCGCGCAGCAGACGCGGCCCCCTGAACCCCGAGGAGACCCGAATGCAATTTCTACACACCATGGTGCGTGTCAGCGACCTTGACGCCTCTCTGCACTTCTATTGCGACCTGCTGGGCCTCAAGGAGGTGCGTCGCAAGGACAACGACAAGGGACGCTTTACCCTGGTGTTCCTGGTGGCGCCAGAGGACGAGGAGCGCTCAAGCCAGCTCAACGCGCCGGAGCTCGAGCTGACCTGGAACTGGGACCCGGAGGAGTACCAGGGCGGACGCAACTTTGGCCACCTGGCCTATCGCGTCGATGACATCTACGCCCTGTGTCAGAAGCTCATGGACAACGGTGTGACCATCAACCGGCCCCCCCGCGACGGCCATATGGCCTTCGTCAGGAGTCCGGACGGCATTTCGGTGGAACTGCTGCAGAAGGGCGACGCCCTGGAACCCGCCGAGCCCTGGGCCTCGATGGAGAACACCGGCAGCTGGTAGCGAGCGAAGGGCCGCTGTCGATCGTGCCAGCGAGCGGCGCCGAAGGGGCGCGAAGGGATGGGGGAGCTGACTCCCCCATCGACGCCTTGTCTTGCAGCTTGCCACGTGACCCGCCGCGCGGGCGTCGTTTGCTCAGGCGGGGATGGCGCTGTCTCTCAGCAGGTGTGACGACAGTGCCGGCCACTGGTCTTCCCAGTGCTCGGTGGGGCGGTGGCGGTAGTCGCTGCGCACGTACTGGGCGATGCGTCCCTCGATCTGGGCGGTCAGCAGGTTGGCGCCGGCGCTGGCCGGCATCGCCAGCCGGCGACCCTCGCGCAGCTCCGCCTCGCGTAGTACCTGCTTGAACTGGGTATCCAGCCGCTCGAACAACTGGTGGATACGCTGCCTCAGTCGCGCCGTCTCGCCGGTCAGCACGTCGCCGCCCAACAGCCGCGACAGGCCCGGGTTCTTTTCGGTGAAGGCCAGCACCAGGGTCATGATCTGATGGCAGCGCGGCAGCGCCTCCTGCTGCTCGTCGAGGATGCGCGTAATGCGCTCGAACAGGGTCTCCTCGATAAAGCTGATCAGGCCCTCGTACATCCTGGCCTTGCTCGGGAAGTGGCGGTAGAGCGCTGCCTCCGAGACGCCGACCTGGCGCGCCAGGGCGGCGATGGTGATGCGCTTGCCGCTGTCTTCTTCCAGCATCAGGGCCAGCGCCTGCAGTATCTGGTCCCGCCGACTTGGGGTCTTTTCCTGCGTCATGATATCGAATTCTTTTGTCGTTGATGGCCCGCCGGGGCGCCGGCGGGCGAGTTCCCTTGCGTCCGGAGCTTGTGCCCGGTTCGCACTTCCTTGCGTCGTTATCGTGTCGCTTTCGTATCGCCCTGGTACGGGTACTTCAGTTGGGCGATTCGTTGGTGATCAGGGTGCCGACACCCGCGTTGGTAAAGATCTCCAGCAGGGTGGCGTGGGGCACCCGGCCATCGACGATATGGGCGCTGACGACCCCGTCCTTGACCGCGTCGAGGGCGCAGCGGATCTTCGGCAGCATACCACCGTGGATGGTGCCGTCGGCGATCAATTCGTCGACCTGAGCGGTGGAAAGTCCCGTCATCACCTCTCCGTCGCGGTTCATCAACCCGGCCACGTTGGTCAGCAGCATCAGCTTCTCGGCGCCGAGCGCCTCGGCCACCTTGCCGGCCACCAGATCCGCATTGATATTGTAGCTGCGACCCTCGCCGTCGACCCCGATGGGGGCGATCACGGGAATGAAATCCCGGGCGGCGAGCATCTCGATCAGGTCGGTGGAGACGTGTTCCACTTCGCCCACATGGCCGATGTCGATGATCTCGGGCGCCGTCATTTCCGGGCTCTGATGCTCGACCTTGAGCTGGCGCGCGCGGATCTGGGCGCCATCCTTGCCGGTCAGGCCGATGGCCTTGCCGCCGCACTGATTGATCTGGTTGACGATATCCTTGTTGACCAGTCCGCCGAGCACCATCTCGACCACGTCCATGGTCTCGGCGTCGGTGACACGCATGCCACCGACAAAGCGCGACTCGATGTTGAGCTTGGCCAGCAGATCACCGATCTGGGGGCCGCCGCCGTGGACCACCACCGGATTGATGCCGACTTCCTTCATCAGCACCATGTCCCGGGCGAAGGAGTCGATCAGGGCGTCCTCGGTCATGGCGTTGCCGCCATACTTGACCACCACGGTCTTGCCGGAAAATTTCTGGATATAGGGGAGGGCCTCGGAGAGGACCTCCACCACCAGGCGCGGATCGCGTGCCTGTTCGCTCATGGGCGTCATGTCTCCTGCACGTCAGTTGGGTAGGGTGAGCGAAGCGTCCACGTCGGCCAGCGCACTGGCAAAGCGCGTGCGAATGCGCTCCAGCGCGGCGGCGTCGTTACCCTCGAAGCGCAGCACCAGCATCGGCGTGGTATTGGACGCGCGGCACAGACCCCAGCCATCCGGGTAGTCCACGCGGATGCCGTCCAGGGTGGTCTTGACACCCTCGTCACCGAAGTCACCTTCCCGGGCCAGGCGCGCGACCAGGTCGAACTTGGTCTCGTCGGTGACCTCGATGTTGATCTCCGGGGTGCTCAGGTTCTGCGGATAGCGATCGAAGAAGGTGTCGGCGTCGCCGTCGAAGCGCGACAGGATCTCGAGCAGGCGGGCGGCCCCATAGAGTCCGTCGTCGAAGCCATACCAGCGTTCCTTGAAGAAGATGTGGCCGCTCATCTCGCCGGCCAGCAGGGCGCCGGTTTCCTTCATCCGTGCCTTGATCAGGGAGTGGCCGGTGCGCCACATCTCCGGCGTGCCGCCGGCCTTCTCGATCACCTCGATCAGCTTGCCGGTGCACTTGACGTCGAAGATCACCCGGGCGTCCGGATTGCGACTGAGCATGTCCTCGGCGAACGCCATCAGCAGGTGGTCGGGGTAGATCAGGCGCCCCTTGGGGGTGATCACGCCGAGGCGGTCGCCGTCACCGTCGAAGGCCAGACCGATGTCGGCGCCGTGCTCGGCCACCGCGTGGATCAGGTCCTTGAGGTTCTCCGGCTTGCCGGGGTCCGGGTGGTGGTTGGGGAAGTTGCCGTCGATGTCCTCGAACAGCGGCACGGTGTCGGCACCGAGCTGTTCGACCAGGCGCGGGCCCAGTTCACCGGCCACACCGTTGCCGCAGTCCACCACCGCCTTGATCGAGCCCGACAGCGAGACGTCGTCGAGGATGTGCTTCAGGTAGGCGTCACGCACATCGTGCTCGGACACCTGGCCCTGGCCTTCGCGCAGATCGCCGTTCTGAAGGCGAGTGTAGAGCGCGGTGATCGCCTCGCCAGAGAGCGTCTCGCCCCCCAGCACCATCTTCAGGCCGTTGTAGTCCGGCGGGTTGTGGCTGCCGGTCAGCATGACCCCGGAGCGGGTGCCTTCCAGGGTGTGGGTGGCAAAGTACAGCACCGGCGTCGGCACCATGCCGATGTCGACCACGTCACAGCCGCTGGCGGTGAGGCCGCGGGTCAGGGCCTTGATCAGTCGCGGGCCGGAGAGTCGCCCGTCGCGGGCCACCACTACACGGGATTCGCCGCGGGCCTGGGCTTCGCTGCCGATGGCCTGGCCGATCGCCTCGACCCCGGCTTCGGTCAGGGTCTCGTCGACGACGCCTCGAATATCGTAGGCACGAAAGATCGTGGAGGGGACTTGAGTCATATGAGGGTCCTGTCCTTTTGACGTGGCGCTTGAATGAACGGGTAGTCGAACCTGGGGCGTCAGTGGCGGCCGGAGCTGCCGAAACCGCCGCCGCCGCGAAGGCTCTCGGAAAAGTCCTCGACCACTTCCAGCTCGGCCTGGACCACCGGCACCAGCACGTACTGGGCCAGACGTTCGAAGGGCTCGAGGGTGAAGGCGGTGGTCGATCGGTTCCACACCGACACCATCAGTTCGCCCTGGTAGTCGGAGTCGATCAGGCCGACCAGGTTGCCGAGCACGATGCCGTGTTTGTGGCCAAGCCCCGAGCGGGGCAGGATCATGCCGGCCAGGCCCGGATCGGCGATATGGATCGAGAGCCCGGTGCGGACCAGATCGCAATCCCCGGGGGCCAGCGTCAGCGGCGCGTCGAGCAGGGCGTGAAGGTCCATCCCGGCCGAGCCGTCGGTGGCGTAGCGGGGCATGCGCTCCTTGATCCGTTCATCGAGAATCTTGACGGCGAGGCGAGGGCGCGAGGCAGTGTCGTGCATGAAAGGTCCTTGGTCTTGGGCAGCCAGACAGGCTTCCTGATAAATAAGTGGTGTCGTGGCTCAGCGCGGGTTCGGCCGCACCGTCTGACGTCGCGCCTCGAGGCAGGCTCGGGCCTGGGCGATGATGGCTTGGGCCAGGCTGGCCTTGTCCTGGTCGGTCTCTTCGCGGCGGGCGAGAGACTCGCCGTCGCGCCACACCAGGGTTGCGGCATTGCGGTCCGAGCCGAAGCCGAGTCCCTCCCGGGAGACGTCGTTGGCGACGATCATGTCGAGCCCCTTGCGCGCGAGCTTGCCCTCGGCGTAGCGCACCACGTCGCGGGTCTCGGCGGCGAAGCCGACCATCAGCGGACGCGGATCGCGGGCAGCCAGGGTGGCGATGATGTCGGGGTTCTTGACCAGCTTCAGGGTAAGACCGTCGTCGTCATCGCGCTTCTTTATCTTGTGTTCGGCCGGAGCCTCGGCGCGATAGTCCGCCACCGCCGCGCAGCCGATGAAGATGTCGCAGCCATCCATCAGCCCTTCGGCTGCGGCGAGCAGTTCTTCCGCGGTTTCTATGTCGTGGCGGGCAACGCCCGAGGGCGTCGGCAGACTGACGGGGCCGGCGATCAGGGTGACACGGGCGCCACTGTCCCGGGCCGCTTCGGCCAGGGCGAAACCCATCTTGCCGGAGCTGTGATTGGACAGGTAGCGCACCGGATCCAGCGGCTCCCGGGTGGGGCCGGCGGTGATCACCACATGAAGGTCTGCGTCCGGGGGCACTGCTTTGCCTTTCTCTCCCACGACGCCTGTCGCTGTCCGGGGCGTGGAGGGAGAGCCGGCATCCAGCAGGGCGCCGAGAATGGCCTCCGGTTCCATCATGCGTCCCGGGCCGACGTCGCCACAGGCCTGGTCGCCCTGGTCGGGCCCCAGCAGGGCCCAGCCATCCTCGACCAGCCGGGCGGCGTTGCGCTGGGTCGCCGGATGGCGCCACATGGCCTGGTTCATCGCCGGGGCCAGCATCCGTCGGGCGTCGCTGGCCAGGCAAGCGGTGGTCAACAGATCGTCGGCCATGCCCTGGGCCAGGCGCGCCATCAGGTCGGCGGTGGCGGGGGCGATCAGAATAAGGTCGGCCCAGCGGGCGAGTTCGATATGCCCCATGCCGAGCTCGGCGTCGGGGTCCAGCAGCGAGGTGCGCGCCGCGCGTCCGGTCAGCGCCTGCAGCGTCAGTGGCGTGATGAAGGCCTGGGCTCCCTCTGTCATCACTACCTGCACCTCGCAGCCCGCCTGCACCAGCAGTCGGGCCAGAGAGGCGCTCTTGTAGGCGGCAATACCGGCGCTGATGCCCAGCACAACCCGCTGCCCGGGGCGCAGGCCGCCGGGGCCTGAGCCGGTCAGGCCGCAACCGGAAGAGGAGGGAGCGTGCAACATGAAAAAAGTCCGCAGCCAGAGTCAGCCCTCTACCTTACCACCGGTACCGGATCATGCGTAGCCGCGCACCCTGGCTCCAGATCAGGCAGACCGCACTAGACTCAACGGGTATGTCGGCGCTCGCCGACAGGGCGTGAGGGGAGGATGTGACAAGAGTGTGTGAGAAGAGGGTGTGACGACAGGATGTGGCGGCTGCGTGTGAGAAGAGGGTGTGATGACAGAGCGTGTCGAGAGGATGTGACGACAGGGTGTGACGAGAGCAACGGAGCAGGAGACAGGGATGTCGATACGAGACTGGCCAGAGGGCGAGCGCCCTCGCGAGAAGCTGCTGACGCTGGGGCCCACCGCGCTATCCGACGCCGAGCTGCTGGCAATTGTGCTGCGGGTCGGGGTGGCAGGACGCTCCGCGGTGGACCTGGCACGGGACGTACTGGGTGCCTTCGGCGGACTGCGTGCCCTGCTCGAGGCGCATCAGCAGGAGGTCTGTGCCCAGCGTGGCCTGGGGCTTGCCACCTTCGTTCAGCTGCAGGCCGCCCAGGAGATGTCGCGCCGTCATCTGGCGAGCTATCTGGAGCGGGGTCAGGCGCTGAATTCTCCCGCGCGGGTCAGGACCTTTCTTTCCGCTCAGCTTCGTCATCTGGACCACGAGGCCTTCGCCGCACTGTTTCTCGACGCCCAGCATCGGGTGATCCGCTTCGAGGTGCTGTTTCGCGGCACCCTGGACAGCGCCTCGGTGTACCCACGTGAGGTGGCCAAACGTGCCCTGGCGCTGGGGGCGGGCGCCTTGATCCTGTGCCACAACCATCCCTCCGGGGTGGCCGAGCCCAGTGATGCCGACCGGCGTATCACCGATCGCCTGAAAGAGGCACTGGGCCTGTTCGATATCCGTGTACTGGATCATTTTGTGGTGGGAGACGCAGAAGTGGTGTCATTTGCCGAGCGAGGTTGGGTATAATGCGCCGCGCGCAAAGAGAGCTGGCCCAGGCGGGGCGAGGATCGTCTCGATCCTATCGCGTCCTGGCCGGGCGACTCTCTACCCGAACACGTCACGTCATCGCCGTCGACGCAGCGGAGCCGTTTCGAGCACCTCGACACGGGCCGTGAGCGAGCGACCTGGCGAACGTTGGTGTATCCCTTGCCCATGGAGGCAGGGTCTGGTATAAAGTGCACCCTTTGAATTCCCTTGGGTCAAAAGCACGGGGCTCATGACAGGGCTCGAGGTTGCTGAGGGCATGATGAATGCGGACTTTCGCCGGCACCGCGCGGCCAGTCTGCGACACATCCCTTCGGTTCTCGCCCTTCCCGGTTTGCCCGACAGGTTTTGAACAACTCGCCACGCGGTTGGAGGCTCTCATGTCCAAAGTATGTCAGGTTACCGGCAAGCGCCCGGTGACTGGTAACAACGTTTCACACTCCCAGCGCAAGACCCGTCGTCGTTTCTTGCCGAACCTTCACAGCCATCGCTTCTGGGTCGAGTCCGAAAAGCGTTTCGTGACCCTGCGTGTTTCCTCCAAGGGCATGCGCATCATCGACAAGAAGGGCATCGAAGAGGTGCTCAGCGATATCCGTAAGCGCGGCGACGCCATCTAAGGGTGACGTCCTCGGGAGCCAACTGGTTCGCCTGAGCGAACGGCCTCCGCCGACTTGAATGACTGGCCTGGTGTGCACGACGCGTACCAGGCGGCAAACTGGGAGAAGTCTCATGCGTGACAAGATTCGTCTGGTGTCCAGCGCCGGTACCGGCCACTTCTACACCACCGACAAGAACAAGCGTAACACTCCGGACAAGATGGAAATGAAGAAGTTCGATCCGGTGGTTCGCAAGCACGTGATGTACAAGGAAGCCAAGATCAAGTAAGGCTTGATCTCGCTTCCACCGCAGGCGAGTTGTCGCCTGTTACCGAGAACCCGGCCCCGAGGTCGGGTTCTTGCGTATGTCCCTATCAGCGGCCCTGGGCGATGGCATGATGTCGCTCGCTGCTCGCCGCTCTAACCCCAGGCCTCAGGTGCGCCATGCCCGAGCTTCCCGAAGTCGAGACCACCCGGCGCGGCATCGCCCCCCACGTACAAGGGCGCGAGATCCGTGAGGTGCTGGTGCGCCAGTCGCGCCTGCGGGTGCCGGTGCCTGAGGATCTCGCCGATCGTCTGATCGGCGCCCGCTTCGGCGAGATTCGCCGTCGCGCCAAGTACCTGCTGCTGCCGGTGCTGTCGGGCGAGGGCGGTGAAAACGTCGAGAACGGCGAGACGGTCGCCAGCACCGAGGGTACCTGTACGGCCGCGTCCCGGTCGGACGACGGCGGCGGAGTGCGCGAAAAGGGCACCCTGCTTTGGCACCTGGGCATGTCCGGTAGCCTGCGTATTGCCCGCCTCGGTGAGCTGCCCAGGAAACACGACCATGTGGACCTGGTGCTCGAGGACGGCGTCATCCTGCGCTATCACGACCCGCGTCGTTTCGGCTTCGTCGATTGGCTCCGGGACGACGAGGCCCACGATACCCGCTTGTCGCGGCTAGGCCCCGAGCCGTTGTCGCAGGCCTTCGACGGCGCCCGGCTGTACGCCCTGTCGCGGGGGCGCCAGGCGGCGGTGAAGCCGTTCTTGATGGACAACGCCGTGGTCGTCGGGGTGGGTAACATCTACGCCAGCGAAGCGCTGTTTCTGGCCGGTATCGATCCGCGCCGCGCTGCCGGTCGCATCGGACGCGAGCGCTACGATCGCCTGGCCGCCGCCGCCAAGGAGGTGCTGGCCGCGGCCATCACCCAGGGCGGCACCACCCTGCGCGACTTCGTCAGCGGCACCGGCGAACCCGGCTACTTCGCCCAGCGCCTCAACGTCTATGGGCGTGCCGGCGCACCCTGCCGCCGTTGTGGCGGTGAGCTGAAGCACGTGACTCTGGGGCAGCGCGCCAGTGTGTTTTGCCCTCGTTGCCAACGTTAGTCCTGTCGATGCTTGAAGGGCTCGCCCAATTATTCATGTAGTTTCCGTAGAGAGAGTGATCACCGTGACTCGTCCGCTGCGCCTGAAAAAGAACGCCGATCGTCGCCTCAAGTCCGGCCACCTGTGGCTGTATTCCAACGAGATCGACATCGCCGAGACGCCGCTCAAGGGGCTCGAAGTCGGTGAGCAGGTCATCGTCGAGGCCGCCAATGGCAAGCCCATGGGTCTGGCCTACGTCAATCCCAACTCGCTGATCTGCGCCCGCATCGTCTCGCGTGACCCGAGCATGCGGCTGGATCGCTCGCTGCTGGTGCATCGCCTGAATCAGGCCCTGGCGCTGCGCCAGAGCCTGTTCGACAAGCCGTTCTATCGCCTGGTCCATGGTGAGGCCGATCTGCTGCCGGGGCTGGTCATCGACCGCTACGCCGAGGTGCTGGTGGTCCAGCTCAACACCGCCGGCATGGAAGCGGTGAAGGACGAGCTGCTCGACGCACTCGACAAGGTGCTGTCCCCTGCCTGTGTGGTGCTGCGCAACGACACCAGTGGTCGTCGTCAGGAAGGCCTCAGCGAGGTGGTAGAGGTGGTCAAGGGCGAGCTGCCGGAGCAGGTGCTGCTGGAAGAGAACGGCGTGCAGTTCGCCGCCCCCGTGCTCGACGGCCAGAAGACCGGCTGGTTTTACGACCACCGCATCAATCGCGCCTGGCTCAATCAGCGGGTGGCTGGCAAGCGGGTGCTGGACCTGTTCAGCTACGTCGGTGGCTGGGGCGTGCAGGCGGCGGCCCATGGCGCCAGCGAAGTGCTGTGCGTGGATGCCAGCGAGTCAGCGCTGGATCGCGTCGCCGAGAACGCCGCGCTCAACGGCCAGCACGAGCGGGTCGCTGTGGGTCACGGCGACGCCTTCGAGGCGCTGGCGGCGCTCAAGGCCGACGGCGAGAAGTTCGACGTGATCGTGCTCGATCCGCCGGCCTTCATCAAGAGGCGCAAGGATATCGCCAACGGCGAGCGTGCCTACGCCCGACTCAATCGCGACGCCATGCGCCTGCTGGGTCGCGATGGCCTGCTGCTGTCCGCCTCCTGCTCCATGCACCTGGCACAGGATCGCCTGGTCGACGTGGTGCGCGGTGCGGTACGTCACCAGGATCGTCAGGGACAGATCCTGTTCCAGGGCCACCAGGGACCGGATCACCCGGTGCACCCGGCGATCCCCGAAACCGCCTACCTCAAGGCGCTCGGTGTGCGCGTCTTTCGCGACTGAGCAAGGCGCGATTGAACAAGGCATGAGCTAGATAGGCGCGACGTGACTCGCCGTGGCTGAACACGCTGGGCCGAACTAGCTGGGCCGAACACGCTGGGCCGAAAAAGGCGCAGGGGCTTGCCTCGGGCGATGGAAGTGTCACATCGTGCCTGGGCAAGCCCGCGCCAAGGAAGACACCATGACCGAGGTTCCCTGGACCCTGATCTTTTCCCACGGCAACGCCCTGCTGGTGGGCCACGTGCGCAACCTGCTCGACGCCGCCGGGATCCCCTGCGAACTGCGCAACATGACCCTCGGCGGTGGCGCCGGGGAGCTGCCGCCGCTGGAGTGCGAGCCCCAGGTGTGGGTCGCCGAGCACAACCGTGAGCGAGCCGAAGCGCTGGTGAAACAGGCGCTCGAGGAGCCAGCGCCTGGCGCTGCCGGGCCTGCGGCGAGGAGCTCGAAGGGGCCTTCGATACCTGCTGGAACTGCGGTGGCCGCAAGGAGGACGATCATGACCGCTGAACACGGTGCCTTCGACTGGGATCTGCCCCGGCCCTTCGTGATCGACATCCTGGTGGCGCCCGAGGCCATCGACCACTATGGCCACGTCAACAACGCCCAGTACCTGCGCTGGGTGGAACAGGCCAGCTGGGAGCACTCCGGCCAGCTGGGTCTGACCCTGGAACACTACCGGGCGCTGGATCGCGCCATGGCGGTGCACCGTCACGAACTCGACTATCTGGCGCCGGGTTTCGAGGGCGAACGCCTGGCCATGGCCACCTGGATCGTCGCCTGCGACTCGCGCCTGACCCTGACCCGCCGCTTTCAACTCATACGCCCGCAGGATGGTGTCACCCTGCTGCGTGCGCGTACCCGCTACGCCTGCATCGCTCTCTCAAGCGGCCGCCCCCGTCGCCTACCTCCTGAATTCGTCAGCGCCTACGGCGGTGCTCTGGTTGCAGAAAGCTGACGATAACGTCCTGACCACACCGACCTGAGCGTACACAGCTGGCCTCCACCCCTTCCGGCAATTTTCTGGCACCCTGGGTGTCGAGTTGGCGAATCTCAATACTGGCAGCTTTTTTGTCCTGACCCTGGGTGTGATAGGTCGCACTTTGTTCCTGAATGCGTCTAAAGACTCCCTGGGTTCATGGAAGAACTGCAGCACTTTGGACCACGAGGTAGAGGCGGGAGGGCCAGCCTGGTGGACGTGGATGGCGACGTGGTCAACGACCGCCTCAGCGAGGTGGCCCTGGGAGGCAGGATTTGCGGGTGTATTGTGCCACCTCAAAGAAATGTTATAACATAACATTTGTGCGGGTGTGATGGTCTCAGACGCCTTGTGCAATCGGCTTGGCGGGAGGAGCGGTGAGATGCCAACGATGGACGACGCAGCGCATCTTCTCGAGATGCCGGACGACGACTACATGAACGGTGAGCAACTGGCGTTCTTTCGACGCCGGTTGCTGCAGGAACGGGCGCTGGTCGAAGAGCGGTTGCAGGAGGTTCGCCTGCGCATGTCGGCCCGCGAAAGGTCGAGTGACGACCTGGATCAGGCAGCCCAGGAGGAAGAGCTTCAGCTGCAGCTTCGCCAGGCCGACAGGGAAACCCGCTTGCTGGGCAATATTGCCAGCGCCTTGAAGCGCGTCGAGACGGGTGAGTACGGCTACTGCGAGGAGACCGGCGTTCCCATCGGCCTGCCACGGCTGTTGCACCGGCCCACGGCGCGTCTGTGTCTCGAAGCCAAGCAGCGCCAGGAACAGAGAGAACATCACTTCGCCAGGACGCGGAAGTAGCGTCGCCTGTAAGCATCCACCGCTTGTGACCGTGATGGCCGCCCGCAAGGGCGATGCTGAGTCTGGACGAGTGCCTGCGCGGTGGGCTTGTCCACGGATGATCCAACCGGCTCAGCGAAGGCGTCGCCGTATGTCGCATCAAGATTCGCCCACGCCGACCACGCCGACCACGCCGGGTGATGATCACTATCTGATTTGCAGGAATCACAACCAAGGAAGCATGAATGATTCGCAAGAATCCCTACGGCGATTTGCCGGTTGTCCACCCCAGCGCCTTTGTCGATCCCACGGCCATTCTCTGTGGGCGGGTGATCGTCGAGGAGAACGTTTTCATCGGCCCCTACGCGGTCATTCGTGCCGATGAGGTCGATGCCGATGGCAAGATGGAGCCGATGATCATCGGCGCCCACTCCAATATCCAGGACGGCGTCGTCATCCACTCCAAGTCCGGCGCGGCGGTGATCATTGGTGCACGCACGTCGATTGCGCATCGCGCCATCGTGCACGGTCCCTGCGTGGTCGGAGAGAGCGCCTTTATCGGTTTCAACAGCGTGCTGTTCAACTGCACTATCGGCAAGGGCGCGGTGGTGCGCCATAACGCCGTGGTAGATGGTTGCGACCTTCCCGACGACTTCTATGTGCCGTCCACCGAGCGCATTGGCCCCGGGACCGATCTGGACACCCTGTCCCGAGTAACGGTCCAGGATTCAGCGTTTTCCGAAGACGTGGCGCGCACCAACAATAGCCTGGTGGAAGGCTATAGGCGGATCCAGAGCTCTTTCTAGCCCGGCGCCCTGGTTCGAGGATAGGCGGATGGCCTCTGGGCGGCGAGACGGGAGGTTTGGCAACCGCAAGCGCTTGCGCGCCTGATGCAAGGCGAAGGAGGGGGGTAGCGCCCTTTATCGGCCACGGTTGTTCGCTGTCGCCAATCCGCTACGCGCTTTTTCGCGCCTTGTCAGCTTGTGTTCATGTGGGCTTAATGCCGCGCTCACCCGCCTGACAGGATGCAACGAGCGGCCCACGGTAGCCTCGGGATGTGCCTTCATCCCAGAGGATTACCGCCATGACCTGTGCCGCTGCCGTGACTCCCTTCGCCGTCCCCGCCACCGCCAAGTGGGCCTTTACCACCCGCCGCGCCAGGCGCGATGACGTCCGTTCCCTGGTCAGTCTCGACCATCCTTTGCGCGCCGGTGACCTGATCCTGTGTGAAGTCCTCCAGGTCGGGCAGCACAAGCGGGTCCAATTGGCCTGCGGCCGTCCCAGCGAGAGCTATCCCGGTGATCTGCTGGTGCTGTGTGTGGGAGATCGCTACGCACCGGATCAATTCATGGGCCGCGCTGAGGTGGATGTGCGTATGGATCTGCTGGCCGGTGGCGGCATCGCCGGCAAGGTCGAGGCGGCACATGCCAGGATGGCTCGCCCCACTCAGTTGCGACCGCTGGGTTTTCTCGCCGACCTTCATGGCGAGGTGATCAATATTGACCGCTATGCCATCGCCGATGCGCGTATCCCCGATGACATAGTGGTGCTTGGGGTGTTCGGCGCTTCGATGAATGCCGGCAAGACTACGGCGGCGGTGAGCCTGGCCCACGGCCTCCAACGTGCGGGCTTTGCGGTGGAGGGGGTCAAGGCCACCGGCACCGGCGCCTTTGGTGACTTCAACGCCTTCGCTGACGCCTCGGTGGCCGTCAGTGACTTTACCGATGCCGGCATGGCGTCGACCTTCCGCTGTCCGCTCGAGCGCATCGAACGTGGCTTCGAGGCGCTGGTCGGAGGTGCGGCGGCGCGCGGTGCCGAGGTGGTGGTGGTGGAAATCGCCGACGGGGTGTTCCAGGACGAGACCGCTGCCATCCTGGCGGATTCCACGATCATCGAGCGCCTGGACGGTATCCTGTTCGCGGCTCCGGATGCGCTGGGTGCGGTCGGGGGTGTGTCGGTGCTCAAACGTCATGGCCAAACGCCCTTTGCCCTGGCGGGGATGGTCAGTCTGTCGGCGCTCGGTAGCCGTGAAGCCAGCGGCGAGACCGGGCTGCCGGTGGTCAAGCGTGAGGCGCTGTGTGACCCCGAGGCGGTATCGAGGCTGGTGGCGCCAATCATCAGAAGGCGTCTCGGTCAGACCATGCTCAAGGACCTGACAGAGGATAACCGGCTTGCCACGGGTGTCGCCGCATGAGCGAGCTTCCCGAACTCTCAGGGCGTGGCAGAGGCCGCCATATCGCGCTGGTGGTGGGCTTGGGGATCATCCAGGCTGGGCTGATGATGGCCACGGCCTTCGCCACCCGCGATGTCTTCGTCGCACTGCGTTCGACGTCCGGCTCGGCCTCCACCCAACTGCCGCTGACCTCGCTGCTGATACTGGCGGTGGCGGCGCTGGTGATAGCTGCCTGTCAGGCACTGGCCAGGGTCCGGGGCGAGGCCATCGGCCAGAGCTACGCGGTGGAGCTTCGCAGCGTCGTCTTCCACGCCATCGCTGCCCTCGGTGCCGAGCCTGCCGGTCGTCGCCTCGGAGGGCTGTCGCTGCGCTTTGTCGGTGACCTGACGGCGGCCCGGGGTTGGGTCGGCATGGGCATCTCTCGGCTGGTGTCTGCGGCGGTGGTCTTTCCCATGGCGGCGCTGTGCCTGTGGCTGATCGATCCCGTCCTGGCGCTGGCCGGCATGCTACCCATCTTCGCCGCCGTGGCGCTGGCCGCCGGGCTGGGTCTGGCGCTGGGCCGCCTGCATCGGGATCTGCGAAGGCGGCGTGCCGGGGTGGCCATTGCCGCGATGGAGCGGATTCCCATCGCCCGCGAGCTGGCGTTGATGAATCGCCTGCCCCGTGAAATCGCCAGCCTGGAGCGCAAGGGACGTCGCAGTGCCGAGGACGCCGTGCGTCGCGTACGTCGGGTATCGCTGCTGCGTGCGCTGCCCAACGCTTCTCTGGGGCTTGGTGGAGCGGCGGTGCTGTGGGCTACGGCGCGCTTTGGTCTGGCGGCGGCGGACGCCGCCGCGGCACTGTCGGTGCTGGCGATCCTGGTGGTACCTGTGCGCGAATGTATCGGCGTATGGGATCGCTACAGCGCCTGGTGTGTCGCCCGCGACAAGTGTCGGGCACTGCTCGCGCGGACCGAGGCCTTGCCGCGAGTGCGTCGACGTGGACGGCCGGTGCCGCTGGATCTGGAGCACCTGCGGGTGGGTGGCTGCACCCTGCATCTGCGTATTCGCGCGGGCCAGCGGGTGTGTCTCGCCACCGATGATCCCGACTTGGCGTCGCGGGTGCTGGCGGTGCTGGCACGGCGGCGTGCACCCGAGGCGGGGCGACTGCGGTTTGACGGCTTGCCGACCGAGCCGGCCATCGCCTGTATCGGTGATCGCCCCGCCTTGCTCAGGGGCAGCCTGCGCCGCGCGCTGACCATGGGGGCCGCCGCGCGCCCCGACGATGACGACATCGGCCGGGTGGCGCGAGAGTGTGGTCTAGGCCCTGCGATCGCTCGCCTGGGAGGTCTGGATGGGCGGATCGAGGAAGCAGGGCACAACCTGACCCCAGGTGAGTCCCTGCGGGTGGCTCTGGTCCAGGCGCTGCTGTCGCGCCCTGATCTGGTGGTGGTCGACAGTTACCTGTGGCCGCTGCTCAAGGACGCCGTCGAGCTGTTCACGCTGCTTGACGCACGCTGCCAGGCGACCCTGGTGCACAATCTACCTGATTCGGTCACCGGCGGTGCCGGCATGTTGCTGCGCCTGTCGGAGAACATGGATCATCCGAAAACGCCTTCCGTCTGCGGGAACAGTAAACTGGGGTCATGAAAATCATCAGTGTGGTAACCGCCTATACCCTGGTCTTGCTGACGATGGCCTGCACCGGAGCGGTGTTGGCCTACTGGAGCGTCGAGCGCAGTACCTGGTTGAGCGATCGCATGAACCTGGCGCATCACTCCTACGAAGCACACCTGAATCTGTCGACCCACAGCTATCGGCTGTTCAAGCAGTACGCAGATGCCTTGCTGATCGGTGATCAGGACGGCGGTGAGGGGGAGCGCAGGTTACAGGAGCTGGTGCGCCAGGATATCGGCGAGATCCGCGATATCATCGGCGCCGAGATCGAGCTGGTAGGGGACGAGGAAGTCGAGGAGCTGGAACTGCTGGCCAGGCTCGAGGACCAGCTGGACGAGGTGATCCGCGGCTACGCTGAGCTGCTCGACTCGGAGCGGGAGCTCGATCCGGTCAGCCGCTGGTTGAGTTTCTATGCGCTGCTCGATGAAGCCATTGATGAACGCTTTCGCAAGCTGATGGACGTGGCCCTGGAGGGCGAGATCGAGGAGGTGCGCGAAGCCCGCGAGGAATTGGCCCGGGGCGCCCGCCAGACGCGCTGGCTGGCGCTCGGGTTTGCGCTGCTGGCGGTGGTGCTGACGGTGGCGGTTATGGTGTTCTACCGTTGGCGGGTATCGCGGCGCTTTCAGAGGCTGATGGCGGGCGTCGAGCGTATGCACGGGGGTGCCTTCGGTCATGCCATCAAGGTCTCCGGCGGTGACGAATTAGGCCGCATCAGCCGTCTGCTCAATCAGATGGGTGCAGACGTGCACTCCCAGCGGCGCGCGCTCGAGCGCCAGAACAGCGCGCTGGAGGAGGCGGTGGCGGATCGCACCGGAGAACTCGAAAGGTTGCTGGAGGAAGCGCGTCGGGCCGAACGGCATCGGCGTCGACTACTGGCCGATGTCAGCCACGAGCTGCGCACACCGTTGACCATCATCCAGGGCGAATGCGACGTGGTACTGCGCGCGCGCCAACCCGACGAGGACGACTACCGCGAGGCGTTGCGTCGTGCCCGTGAGGCGGCCGGCCATACTGCTGCTCTGATCGACGACCTGCTGACCATCGCACGCCAGGAGAGCGGCGAATTGCGCCTGCAACCGCAACCGACCGAACTGGTCGGGTTTCTCAAGGATGTCATCAGTCTGTCATCGGTGCTGGTGTCTCTTGAGACCGAGGTGACCGTTGCCCCCGTGGAGGTGGATCGCCTGCGTCTACGCCAGTCGGTGCTGGCGCTTCTTCAGAATGCCCGGGTCCACGGTGGCCCCCGGGTGGTGGTGCGCCTGTGGCGTCATGGTGGTGGCTGGCGAATCGCGGTGGAGGACGATGGCAGGGGGGTATCGGCGGTCGACAAGGCGGTGGTGTTCGAACGCTTTTATCGCGGTGCCAATGCCTCCACCAACTACACTGAGGGCAGTGGTCTGGGACTGCCCATTGTCCGTGCTATCGCCCGTGCCCACGGAGGGGAGGCCGGTCTGGAAGACCGGCCGGGAGGCGGGCTGATCGTCTACATCGATGTGCCAGGGATGGCCGAGGAGTCCACGACGACGTGAACGTGCTGGTAGTGGAAGACGAAGATAGGGTCGCGGACTTTCTGTGTCGCGGGCTCAAGGGCGAGGGGTGGACTGCCACCCGTGCCGGTGATGGTGAAACCGCCTTGTCGCTGTTGAAGGAGGGCGGTTTTGATGTGGTGCTGCTCGACATCATGCTGCCGGGGCTGTCCGGGCATGAGGTGTGCACGCGAGTCAGGGCACGGGGCGACGAGGTCCCGATTCTGATGCTGACGGCCCTGGATGCCACCGATGAGAAGATCGTGGGGCTTCGCAAGGGAGCCGACGATTATCTGAGCAAGCCCTTTTCTTTCGACGAGCTGATCGCGCGCATGGAGGCGTTGCATCGACGCGCCCGGGCACGGGCAGGCGCGACACCGGGCGCTCAGGCGGAGGATCCGGTGCAGTTCGATCGCGAGGCGCTGTGCCTGAAGGTCGACGGTGAGGTCGTCGAGTTGTCGACCAAGGAGCGCGATCTGCTGGCGCTATTGCTCGGCAATGCCGGGCGGGTGATGAGCCGTGAACGTATCCTCAACGCGGTCTGGGGGCTCAACGAGGACCCCATGACCAATACCGTCGATGTCTACGTGGGGCGGGTTCGGCGCAAGCTCGGCGACCACGCCTCGCGCATCACTACGGTCCGCGGCGCCGGATACCGCTACGACGCTCAAGACGTGTGAGGCTCTTTGCCATCGGGTGCCGCCGGGAGAGAATTTCACGCCCTGGTGTGTCTTGCTGTTTTTAGGGGCCTGGGAAGAAAGTTCAAAGGTCTTTGAGGGTGAAGTTTTCTGATCTTTCCGTTTTTT
Source organism: Halomonas sp. MMSF_3323 (assembly GCF_030733595.1). Taxonomy (NCBI): domain Bacteria; kingdom Pseudomonadati; phylum Pseudomonadota; class Gammaproteobacteria; order Oceanospirillales; family Halomonadaceae; genus Halomonas; species Halomonas sp. MMSF_3323. The sequence continues at coordinate 30,849 of NZ_JASHIT010000024.1, forward strand.
CGCCGGGGGTTTATTGGCAAAAAATTCCTGTGCTTCACTGTGGGTGACGATAAAAAATCTGTTGTACGAATCGATGGGAGAGTCGCCATGCAGATCGCCGTCCCCAAGGAAATCAAGAACCATGAGTACCGCGTCGCCCTGACCCCCAGTGGTGCGCGGGAGCTGACCGAGCGTGGCCACGCGGTGGTTGTGCAGGCCGGTGCGGGTGAGGGCGCCGGTTTTGCCGACGAGGCCTATCAAGCTGCCGGTGCCACCATCGAGGCCGACGTGGACGCGCTGTTCGATGGCGCCGAGTTGATCCTCAAGGTCAAGGAGCCCCAGCCCGAAGAGGTGGCCCGGCTGCGCCCCCAGCACACCCTGTTCACCTACCTGCATCTGGCCGCCGAAGAAACCCTGACCAAGGGGCTTCTGGACAGCGGCGCGACCTGCATCGCCTACGAGACCATCACCGCGCCTCAGGGCGGACTACCCCTGTTGGCGCCGATGAGCACCGTGGCCGGACGCATGGCCGTGCAGGCCGGTGCCCACAGTCTCGAAAAGGCCCAGGGCGGTGCGGGTGTATTGCTGCCCGGGGTGCCTGGGGTGCCGCCTGCCAAGGTTACCGTGATCGGCGGTGGCGTGGTCGGCGAGAACGCCGCCCGCATGGCGTTGGGGCTGGGCGCCGATGTCAGCGTGCTGGACAAGTCGATCCCGCGCCTCGAGACCCTGGATGATCGCTACCAGGGGCGCATGAAGACGGTGTTTTCCTGCGCCGACGCACTGGAAGAAGCGGTGCGCGAATCGGACCTGATCATCGGGGCGGTGCTGGTCCCGGGGGCGGCGGCGCCCAAGCTGATCAACCGCGCCATGCTGTCGGAAATGAAGCCGGGGGCGGTGCTGGTGGACGTGGCCATCGATCAGGGCGGTTGCTTCGAGACCTCCAGGCCCACCACCCATGCCGAGCCGACCTACGTGGTGGACGGCGTCGTGCACTATTGTGTCGCCAACATGCCGGGTGCGGTGGCGCGCACCTCGACCCAGGCCCTGACCAACGCCACCCAGCCGTTTGTGGTGGCGCTGGCCGACAAGGGCTGGCGTCGGGCGCTCGGTGAGGATCGTCACTTCGCCGCCGGTCTCAATGTCCATGACGGCCAGCTCACCTACGCAGCCGTAGGGGAGGCCTTCTCGCTGCCGGTGACCAGCGTGGAGAGTGTGCTCGGCTGATGTGATTGGCCAAGGGTCGGCCGGGGCGGCGCTGTCGCCCCGGTCGCCATCCACAGGCCTTGGCGTTACCATAGCGGGCATTTGCCGATACTAGAGTGCCGTCCATGTCCGCAACGACCACCGCTTCCGACAAGACCCGGGTGCTGACCGGTATCACCACCACCGGTACCCCCCATCTGGGCAACTACGTCGGGGCCATCAAGCCGGCGATCGAGGCCAGCCTCGATCCCAACGTGCAGTCCTACTACTTCCTCGCCGATCTGCACGCGCTGATCAAGTGTCAGGACCCGCAGCGGGTCCAGCAGTCGCGCCTCGAGATCGCCGCGACCTGGATGGCGCTGGGGCTGGACACCGACAACGCCATCTTCTATCGCCAGTCCGATATCCCCGAGATTCCCGAGCTGACCTGGATGCTGTCCTGCGTCTGTGCCAAGGGCCTGATGAACCGCGCCCACGCCTACAAGGCGGCGGTGGCGGAGAACGACGAAGCCGGCAACCAGGATCCGGACAAGGGTGTCACCATGGGTCTGTTCGGCTATCCGGTGCTGATGGCCGCCGACATCCTGATGTTCCAGGCCAACAAGGTGCCGGTGGGACGCGACCAGATCCAGCATATCGAGATGGCCCGAGACATGGCCGGGCGCTTCAATCATCTCTACAAGGGTGACTTCTTCACCCTGCCCGAGGCGGTGGTGGACGAGCGGGTCCAGGTATTGGGTGGCCTCGACGGTCGCAAGATGTCCAAGAGCTACAACAACACCATCCCGCTGTTCGTGCCGGAAAAGAAGCTGCTCAAGCTGGTGCGCAAGATCAAGACCAACTCGCTGGAGCCCGGCGAGCCCAAGGATCCCGACACCTGCACCCTGTTCCAGATCTATTCGGCCTTCGCCAGCGCCGAGGAAACCCAGGCCATGCGTGATGACTACGCCGCGGGCATCGGCTGGGGGGACGCCAAGAACCGGGTCTTCGAACACCTCAACGAACAGCTGCGCGCCCCGCGTGAGCGTTACCAGGCGCTGATGGAAGATCCGGGCCATATCGAGACGGTGCTGCTTCAAGGGGCCGAGCGTGCTCGTGCCGAGGCTGCTCCGCTGATGGATCGACTGCGTGTCGCCGCGGGGCTTGGTCGCTTCGTTTGAGCCGTTTCCTACGCGTCTCATCGTCGAGTCGCTCTTGTCTGAGCTAAAGTGCGCATGGGCCCTGCGTTGAGGGCCCGCTTTTGCGGGGCTTTCTCGACGGCGTGCTAGAGTGGGCACAAAGGAAGAATGGTATAACGCCTTGTCAGGCAGGCGCCGCCTGAGCCCGGTGCATCGCGCACGGGCGATGTCGTCAGTGTTTCCCCAAGGGTACCGAGAAGAGTGCCCGGACTCGCCAGAGTCCCTTGACCGAGTCACCAAACGAGACGAGAGATGAGCACAGAACCCAAGCGTCCCCTCTATATTCCCTACGCTGGACCCTCTCTGCTGGAGATGCCGCTGCTCAACAAGGGCAGCGCCTTCACCCAGAAGGAGCGCCTGCAGTTCAACCTGATCGGCCTCTTGCCGCAGAACGTCGAGACCATCGACGAACAGGTCGAGCGTGCCTACCACCAGTACCAGCAGTGCCAGAATGACCTGGACCGCCATATCTACCTGCGGGCGATCCAGGACGACAACGAGACGCTGTTCTTCCGCCTCGTCTCCGAGCATCTCGAGGAGATGCTGCCGATCATCTACACCCCCACGGTCGGCAAGGCCTGTGAGGAGTTCTCCAATATCTATCGCAACCACCGGGGGCTGTTCATCTCCTACCCCGACCGCGAGTACATGGACGACATCCTGCGCAGCGCCACCAAGGACAACGTCAAGGTGATCGTGGTCACCGACGGCGAGCGCATCCTCGGCCTCGGTGACCAGGGCATCGGCGGCATGGGCATCCCCATCGGCAAGCTGTCGCTGTACACCGCCTGTGGCGGCATCAGCCCGGCCAATACCCTGCCGATAATGCTCGACGTCGGTACCAACAACCAGCAGTTGCTGGACGACCCGCGCTACATGGGCTGGCGCCACCCGCGTATCAGCCAGGAAGAATACGACGAGTTCATCGATGCCTTCATGCAGGCGGTGAAGCGGCGCTGGCCCAAGGTACTGCTGCAGTTCGAGGACTTTGCCCAGGCCAACGCCATGCCGCTGCTGGAGCGCTATCGCGACGAGCTATGCTGCTTCAATGATGACGTCCAGGGCACCGCTGCGGTCTGCGTCGGCACCCTGATGGCGGCCTGCCAGGCCCGTGGCGAGGGCATGGCCCGTCAGCGGGTGGTGTTCGTCGGCGCCGGCTCCGCCGGCTGCGGCATCGCCGAGATGGTGGTGGTGGCGATGATGGCCGAAGGCCTGACCGAGTCCCAGGCCCGCGAGCGGGTCTACATGGTCGATCGCGAGGGCCTGGTGACGGACGACCAGACCTGGCTGCGTGACTTCCAGCGCCGCCTTGCCCACCCGGCCGGTATGGTCGAGGGCTGGGAAGGTCAGGACCTGCTCGAGGTGGTCAAGCAGGTTCAGCCGACGGTGCTGCTCGGCGTCTGTGGCCAGAAGGGTATCTTCACCGAGGCGGTGGTCAAGGCGATGCACGCCAACTGCAAGATGCCGCTGATCATGCCGCTGTCCAACCCCACTTCTCGGGCCGAAGCGATCCCCTCCGACGTGCTCGAGTGGACCAACGGCGACGCCCTGGTGGCCACCGGCAGTCCCTTCGCCCCGGTCGAGATCAATGGTCGTCGCATTCCCATCGCCCAGTGCAACAACGCCTACATCTTCCCGGGGATCGGCCTCGGGGTGGTGGCAAGCGGTGCACGCCGCGTCACCGATGCGATGCTGATGGCGGCCTCACGGGCTCTGGCCCGGGAGGCACCGATCGTCAAGGAGGGCGAGGGTGCCATGCTGCCGGCGCTGTCGCGCATCCGCGATATCTCCAAGTCGATCGCCTTCGACGTGGCGGCCCAGGCCCAGCACGAGGGCGTGGCGCTCAAGAGCGACGGTACCAAGCTGCGCCGCGACATCGAAAAGAGCTGCTGGATGCCCAACTATCGCGACTATCGTCGCCGCGCCTTCTAGGCATCTGCGCGCTCAAGCGATCACTGAACCCCGCCACAAGGCGGGGTTTTTATTTGCTGGCGTGAGGCGCAGTCGGGTAGCAACACAGGCGGGTAGCAATAGATGCGGTCGCTCAAGCGCTGCGCTGAAGGGTCTGTAGATGGAGTAGAAAACAAGATTCGCACAAAAAAAGACCTCGCCGGTGGGCGAGGTCTCGGTGTGACGGCCAGTGCGATGCGCCGGCCGTCTGTGTGGCGGGCCTGGGCCCGCCGGGTGATCAGGCGGCGCCGATCATCTTGCGCAGCACATAGTGCAGGATGCCGCCGTGGCGGTAGTACTCGAGCTCGTTGGCGGTGTCGATGCGACACAGGGCGTCGAGGGTCTTCTCACCCTTGTCGCCCTTGATGGTCACCTTGACCTTGCCGCCCGGCTCGAGGCTGTCGAGGCCCTCGATGGAGACCGTCTCGTCGCCGGTCATGCCGAGTGACTTGCGATCCTCTCCTTCGGGGAACTGCAGCGGTACCACGCCCATGCCGATCAGGTTGGAGCGGTGGATGCGCTCGTAGGACTCCGCCAGCACGGCGCGCACGCCGAGCAGCAGGGTGCCCTTGGCCGCCCAGTCGCGGGAGGAGCCGGTGCCGTACTCCTTGCCGGCCACCACCACCAGGGGAGTGCCTTCCTCCTGATACTTCATGGCGGCGTCGTAGATCGCCATCTGTTCGCCGCTGGGCACGTGGCGAGTCTCGCCACCGACCACGCCATCGAGCATCTCGTTCTGGATGCGCACGTTGGCGAAGGTGCCGCGCATCATCACCTCGTGGTTGCCGCGCCGCGAGCCGTAGGAGTTGAAGTCCACCGGCTTGACGCCGTTCTCCTGCAGGTAGCGGCCCGCCGGGCTGTCGGGCTTGATCGCGCCGGCCGGCGAGATGTGGTCGGTGGTCACGCTGTCGCCGAGCATGGCCAGTACATGGGCGTCCTTGACGTCCTCGACCTTGGACGGCTCCTTGCCCATGCCCTCGAAGAAGGGCGGGTGCTGGATGTAGGTCGAGTTGTCGTCCCACTCGTAGACCTCGCTTTCCGGCACCTTGATGGCCTTCCACACCTCGTCGCCGTCGAACACCGCGGCGTATTCCTTGCGGAACATCTCGGTGTTGACCTTCTCCACCGCCTCGGCGACCTCGGCCTGGGTGGGCCAGATGTCCTTGAGGTAGACCGGCTCGCCGTCGCTACCTTCACCGATGGGGTCATTGTCCAGGTCGCAGCGCACATTGCCGGCCAGGGCGAAGGCCACCACCAGGGGCGGTGAGGCCAACCAGTTGGTCTTCACCAGCGGGTGCACCCGGCCTTCGAAGTTGCGGTTGCCGGACAGTACCGAGGCCACCGTCAGGTCGCCGGTCTTGACCGCATCCTCGATCGGCTCGGGCAGCGGGCCCGAGTTGCCGATGCAGGTGGTGCAGCCATAGCCCACCAGATTGAAGCCCAGGGCGTTGAGGTCGTCCTGCAGGCCGGCGGCGGCCAGGTATTCGGTGACCACCTTGGAGCCGGGAGCCAGCGAGGTCTTGACCCAGGGCTTGGTCGCCAGGCCCTTCTCCTTGGCCTTGCGGGCCAAGAGGCCTGCAGCCATCATCACGCTGGGGTTCGAGGTGTTGGTGCACGAGGTGATGGCAGCGATGACCACCGCGCCGGGGTCCAGGCTGAAGTCCTCGCCCTTGTAGTTGACGTCCTGGCTGTCGGCGTGACGATAGCTGCGCTCGACGCCGACCGCGGTCTGGCCGCCCTCGGAGCCCATCTTGTCGTCGCGGCTGTCCTTGGCCGACTTGCCCTCGTCCTCCATCAGTTTTTCGAAGGTGGTGGCGAGCTGGCTCAGGGCGACACGGTCCTGGGGCCGCTTGGGACCGGCGAGGCTGGCCTCGACGTCACCCATGTCGAGTCCCAGGGTGTCGCTGAAGATCGGCTCGTGGCCGGGTTCGCGCCACAGGCCCTGCTCCTTGGAGTAGGCCTCGACCAGGGCGATCTGGTCGTCGTCGCGGCCGGACAGCCGCATGTAGTTCAAGGTCTCGTCGTCCACCGGGAAGAAGCCGCAGGTGGCGCCGTACTCCGGGGCCATGTTGGCGATGGTGGCGCGGTCGGCCAGGGGCAGGTCCTTGAGGCCGTCGCCGTAGAACTCGACGAACTTCCCGACCACGCCTTTCTTGCGCAGCATCTCGGTGACGGTGAGTACCAGGTCGGTGGCGGTGATGCCTTCTCTAAGCTTGCCGGTCAGCTTGAAGCCGATGACCTCGGGGATCAGCATCGACACCGGCTGGCCGAGCATGGCGGCCTCGGCCTCGATACCGCCGACACCCCAGCCGAGTACGCCGAGGCCGTTGATCATGGTGGTGTGGGAGTCGGTGCCGACCAGGGTATCCGGGTAGGCCAGGGTCTTGCCGTCCTCTTCCCGGGTCCACACCGTCTTGCCCAGGTACTCCAGGTTGACCTGGTGGCAGATGCCGGTGCCCGGCGGCACCACGCGGAAGTTGTCGAAGGCCTGCTGGCCCCAGCGCAGGAACTCGTAGCGCTCGCGGTTGCGCTCCATCTCCAGCGCCACGTTGTCCTTGAAGGCGGACGGGTCGCCGTACTTGTCGACCATCACCGAGTGGTCGATGACCAGATCGACCGGCGACAGCGGGTTGATCTTCGACGGTTGCTCACCGAGTTTCTCCACCGCGGCACGCATCGAGGCCAGGTCGACCACCCCCGGCACGCCGGTGAAGTCCTGCATCAGCACGCGGGCGGGACGGTAGCCGATCTCGCGGTCCGAGCGGCCTTCCTTCTGCCAGTCCACCAGCGCCTGAAGGTCGTCTCTGGACACGCTCTCATCGTCGGCAAAGCGTAGCTGGTTTTCCAGCAGTACCTTGAGCGTCATCGGCAGACGCTGAATATCGCCAAGGTCCTCGGCAGCCTGGGCCAGGCTGTAGAAGTCGTACTGAGTCCCGCCTACATCTAGCGTGCGACGGGTATCCGGTAGGGAATCGCTACTCATGCTGTCCTCCTGAGGCATTGAATCGAACGGTCCAGGTTCGCTGGGATCGGCGCGGGGCCAATATCGATCCCTTGGTGGTACTAGTAGTGGTACTTGGTCATCATAGTTGTGTTCTTCAACCGTTGACGTGTAAACGGATGCCGGATCACGCCTTGAAAGGCTGTCGGGTCACCCCCATGGTGAAGGTTCACGTCGATCGCGACCAGAGGGGAGGTGCATCGTGCACGAACAGACGCTGCCGAGCTGGCCGCTTGATTGCCCCTACTGCGATGCCCATATCGAGCTGGTGGTGGACACCTCCCAGGGCAGCCACGAGACCTGGGAAGACTGCCCCCAGTGCTGTGCGCCGATCCACTACCGTATCGAGGTGGATGCGGTGACCGAGGATATCGTCTCGGTGGTCGCCGGCGACGATGACGAGGTCATGTGACAGGGCTCATGTGATGGAAGTGTCATGCGCCGCTGTGGGCCGCGTAACGATCTCATTCGAGCCTGGCGGATGTCGATGACGGCGTCATTGCGACGTCATCGCCGTCGGGTGACAATAGCCGGCGACTATCGGGTCGATGGCCTAGGTCGATTGGCCCGGTGTGGTTCGCTGGCCTAGGGTGACATCCGGTATTTGCCCCTGATTCTTGAACCCTCACGTTTCACTACTCCAAGGAGACTTTCATGAGCGTACTGGTAGGACGTCAAGCTCCCGATTTCGAAGCCGCCGCCGTCACCGGCAACGGCGAAATCGTCGAGAACTTCAAGCTGTCCGACAGCAACGGCAAGCTGCGCGTGCTGTTCTTCTGGCCGCTGGACTTCACCTTCGTGTGCCCGTCCGAGATCATCGCCCATGACAACCGTCTGGCGCAGTTCAAGGATCTGGGTGTCGAGGTGATCGGTGTCTCCATCGATTCCCAGTTCACCCACTACGCCTGGCGCAAGACCAGCCCGGACGCCGGTGGTATCGGTGAGGTCGGCTTCCCGATCGTGGCCGACGTCAAGCACGAGATCACCCAGGCGTACGGCATCGAGCATCCGGAAGCCGGTGTCGCCCTGCGCGCCTCCTTCCTGATCGACGAGGATGGCGTGGTGCAGCATCAGGTGGTCAACAACCTGCCGCTGGGCCGCAACGTCGATGAGATGGTGCGTATGGTCAAGGCCCTGCAGCACCACCAGAAGCACGGCGAAGTCTGCCCGGCTGGCTGGGACGAAGGCCAGGAAGGCATGAAGGATACCGCTGAAGGTGTCGCCAAGTACCTGGGTACTCACTCCAGCGAGCTGTAAGACGCTGCCAGCGCTCACCGCCAGGTGAGCCGTCTCGGGACAGCCCGAGTAGTGTCACGACGGGGCGGCCTGGCCGCCCCGTTGCGTATATCCTCGGCATGCTGGTGTGCTGGCCAGTCGCGACAGACCCTTGCGCGGCAGACCGCCACCCTGTCGACCCGAGTTTCTGGTGGATTGGCTCATGACGACGCTGCGTCGCCGTCATCATCGAATCCATTTTCCTTTAGCGTCGCGGCCCCCCAGGGGAGCCCCCGGCTTAGTCAAGTTAGTCTTGTGAGGTAGCCATGAGCGAAGTGCGCCACGAACGTCTGATCATCCTGGGCTCGGGGCCTGCCGGCTACAGTGCGGCGGTCTACGCTGCGCGGGCCAATCTCAAGCCGCTGTTGATCACCGGCATGCAGACAGGCGGTCAGTTGACCACCACCACCGACGTGGACAACTGGCCAGGCGACGACGCCGGTGTCCAGGGGCCGGAGCTGATGGAGCGCATGCGCCGTCACGCCGAGCGATTCGATACCGAGGTGCTGTTCGACCATATCCACGAGGTGGAACTGCGCGAACGTCCCTTCACCTTGAAGGGCGACAACGGCACCTACACCTGCGACGCCCTGATCATTGCTACCGGGGCCAGTGCGCGCTACCTGGGGCTGCCCTCGGAGCAGCAGTTCATGGGCCAGGGCGTGTCGGCCTGCGCCACCTGCGACGGCTTCTTCTATCGCAACCAGGAAGTGATCGTGGTGGGCGGCGGCAACACCGCCGTGGAAGAGGCGCTGTACCTGTCCAATATCGCCTCCAAGGTCACCCTGGTGCACCGCCGCGACAGCCTCAGGGCGGAGAAGATTCTGCAGGACAAGCTGTTCGAGAAGGCCGAGAACGGCAACGTCGAGCTGATCTGGAACCACACCCTGGACGAGGTGCTGGGGGACAACACCGGAGTCACCGGTGCGCGGCTCAAGGCGGTCGAGGACGGTTCGACCCGCGAGATCACCGCACCCGGCGTGTTCATCGCCATCGGTCATAGCCCCAACTCCGGCATCTTCGAGGGCCAGCTCGAGATGGCAGGCGGCTATATCAAGGTCAAGTCAGGCCTCGAGGGCAACGCCACCGCCACCAGCGTGCCCGGTGTGTTCGCCGCCGGCGACGTCATGGATCACGTCTATCGTCAGGCGATCACCTCAGCCGGCAGCGGCTGCATGGCGGCGCTGGACGTCGAGCGCTACCTGGACAGCCTCGACTGACGCTATCGTCAGGCGCGATATCACTGCCTCAGCCGGCAGCGGCTGCATGGCGGCGCTGGACGTGGAGCGTTACCTGGACAGCCTCGACTGACGCTATCGTCAGGCGCGATATCACTGCCTCCGCTGGTAGCGGCTGCATGGCGGCGCTGGACGTGGAGCGTTACCTGGACAGCCTCGACTGACGCTATCGTCAGGCGCGATATCTGGACAGCCTCGACTGAGGCTATCGTCAGGCTCACTACAACTGCACCGCTGGCAGCATCGATATCGATCTGATACAAAAAACACCGCCAGGCAAATGCCTGGCGGTGTTCTTGTTGATGGCATCCGCCGGGGGGGCAGCGGCGGAGCAGTACTGTCCTGTCCGCCGGGCCGCGCCTCAATAGTGTGGCGGCAACTCGTCCTCGGGGCCGGGGGCATCGCCCAGTCCGCGGTCGTTGCTGGCCGCCAGTTCGCGTAGCCTTTCCTGCATCAGGCGATTGATGCGTTCCAGCTCCATCATTCGGCGCTCCTGGCCGGCGATGGTGGCGTCCAGGCTGTCCAGCCAGTGTTCCTGGTAGGCCAGACGGCTCTCCAGTTCTTCGACACGCTTTGCTAGATCGGCGGACGACTTGTCAATACCCGTGATAGACTCATGTTGCGGTGTGTCACTGTTCATCGTGTCAACTGCCTGCCTTGGGCTTTTTTCGAGAAGTCGTGGCGGAAGGATCTCGTCTGTGTATCGTGCATGGCCGCGGATCCCATGGTCATTCCACCTGTTTTCACCATAAGAAGAGAGTTTTTCACGTCCATGAAAAAAAGGGTATTCGTTCGTTGTTGTGTGATCAGTCTGCTGTTGGCCGCGCCTGCACCGCTGCTGATTGCTCTTGCCGTCAGCCTGGTGACCGGGCTGTCCGTCGAGGAGTTGCACGGCGCCATCGCCGAGGAGGCACTGCTGCATGGCTACCTTGCCGCTGCCGGAGCGGTCTTTGGCGTGTTGCTGGTAGCCACCCTGGCCCTCAATGCCCTGACGCCAAGGCTGGTCAACCTGGCCGAGGTCGAGGATGACGATCGCGAGATCGGCGAGGTCAAGTGGTTCAATGTCAACAAGGGCTACGGCTTCATCACCCGTGACGGGGGCGAGGACGTCTTTGTTCACTTCCGTGCCATCCGCGGCCGGGGCCATCGCACCCTGGCCGAAGGCCAGAGAGTACGCTACTACGTGATCGAGAACGAGCGCGGCCTGCAGGCCGACGACGTCACCGTCATCACCTGAGCGCGATGCTCTCGCCATTGCCACGACGCCCCGCCTAGTGCGGGGCGTTGTCGTTTGTGGCGCCGCGGGTCTGCCTCTGCGCCCGTTTCAGTGCCCGGCTCAGGGCCAAACTGGGAGTGCCTCGTCAGTGTCCCGAGTCGGGCCAGTCGATGGCCGATTCGCTGCCGTCGGGTAACACCTGCAGGAAGCGGTCGGGGTCGTCGCCGGGCTGCCAGCCGCCCAGCGAGCAGCGCACCTCGCAGTCCAGCGCCAGGGCGGCGGCCCTGGCGAAGTCGGCGTCGGTGGGCCAGGGGGACTGGCCGCTGTCGAGCCAAAGGCTGGCGAAGCCATCGGCGGCCTTGCCGACCAGCAACACGGGAATGTCGGCACCATCGAGGTGACCTTCGGTGCGCCACTTCAGCTTGCCGCAGGGGGTCAGCGGCGGGGCATTCAGGGTGGCGCCGAGCCACTCGCCGATGCGCTCGGCGCTGGCCTCGCCAAGATAGATCTCGATATCCGGGTAGCGCTCGGTCATCACTTCAGCTCCTTGCGTCGGCGAACAGCCGCGTCAGGATGGCTTCGTAGACCCGGCTCAGGTCATCCAGGTCTGCGGCGCGCACGCGCTCGTCGACCTTGTGGATGGTGGCGTTGAGCGGGCCAAGTTCCACCACCTGGGCGCCTAGCGTGGCGATGAAGCGACCGTCGGAAGTACCGCCGGAGGTGGACAGCACCGGGGTGGTGCCGGTGACGTCGCGGACGCCGGCCACGGCGGCGTCGACCAGCGCCCCTTCGCGGGTCAGGAAGGGCTGGCCGTTGAGCGTCCAGTCGATCTCGAAGTCCAGGTCGAAGCCACGCAGGATGGCCTCGGTGCGCTCGCGCAACTCGGCATCAGTGGTCTCGGTGGAGAAACGGAAGTTGAAGGTGGCCTCGACCTCGCCTGGGATCACATTGGTGGCACCGGTGCCGGCGCGCAGGTTCGAGATCTGGAAGCTGGTGGCAGGAAAGCAGTCGTTGCCGGCATCCCAGTGTTCGTTGGCGAGGGCGTCCAGCGCCGGCGCGATCTGGTGAATCGGGTTACGCGCCAGGTGAGGATAGGCCACGTGGCCCTGGATGCCGCGGACCTTGAGCACGCCGCCCAGCGAGCCGCGCCGGCCGTTCTTGATCACGTCGCCCAGGCGCTCGGTGGAAGAGGGCTCGCCGACGATGCAGTAGTCGAGGCGTTCGTTGCGCTCGCGCAGGTGCTCGACCACCGCACGAGTGCCATCCACCGCCGGGCCTTCCTCGTCGGCGGTGATCAGAAAGGCGATGCGTCCGGGGTGATCGGGGTGGGCGCTGACAAAGCGCTCCACCGCCGTGACCATGGCGGCCAGACTGCCTTTCATGTCGGCGGCGCCGCGACCGCGCAGCATGCCGTCGTCATCGATGATCGGGGCAAAGGGCGGGGTCTGCCACTGGTGCTCGGGTCCGGTGGGTACCACGTCGGTGTGGCCGGCGAAGGCCAGCACCGGGCCGTGGTGACCGTGCACCGCCCAGAAGTTTTCCACTTCGCCGAAGGGCAGCGACTCGATGTTGAAGCCCAGGCGCTCGAGGCGTTCGATCATCAGCGCCTGGCAGCCCATGTCGTCCGGGGTTACCGAAGGACGCCGCAACAGCTCGAGGGCAAGCTCCAGGGTGGGCGAGAGTGTCTCGGTGGTCGCGGGGGCGTCGGTCGGTGCAGGCAAGTCGGTAGTCGGCATAGCGGTCTCGAAGAAAGGCGGCGGCCAGGGCCGCCGCGCTCGGGATCAATTGTGGGCGTGCAGCGCTTCGTTGAGGGCGATGGCGCTCTTGTTGGTCAGGCACTCGATACGGCCGTTGGTCGAGTTGCGACGCAGCAGCAGATCGTCCTGGCCGGCCAGTTCGCGGGCCGCCAGGGTGCGTACTTCCTGGCCCTGGTCATCGAGCAGGGTGACCTTGGCGCCGGCGGTGATGTAGAGCCCGGCCTCGACGGTGCAGCGGTCGCCCAGCGGGATACCGATACCGGCGTTGGCGCCGATCAGGCAGCCTTCACCCACCGAGATGATGATGTTGCCGCCACCTGACAGGGTACCCATGGTGGAACAGCCACCGCCCAGGTCGGAGCCCTTGCCGACCACCACGCCGGCCGAGATACGGCCCTCGATCATGCCCGGGCCTTCGGTGCCGGCGTTGAAGTTGACGAAGCCCTCGTGCATCACCGTGGTGCCCTCGCCCAGGTAGGCGCCCAGACGCACCCGTGCGGTGTCGGCGATGCGCACGCCATTGGGCACCACGTAGTCGGTCATCTTGGGGAACTTGTCGACACAGTCCACCGACAGGGTGCGACCTTCCAGGCGGGCCTTGAGGCGGCGTGCCGGCAGCTCGATGATGTCGATGGCGCCTTCGCTGCTCCAGGCAATATTGCGCAGCAGACCGAACATGCCGGTGAGGTCGAGCTGGTGCGGCTTGACCAGGCGATGGGACAGCAGGTGCAGCTTGAGGTAGACCTCCGGGGCGCTCTGGGGCGGCAGGTCCTCACTGATGAAGGTCGCCACCAGCGGACGCTGGCTGGCGCTGAGGCTGGCGGCCAGTTCGGCCTGCTCCGGGTGGCCGGCGTCGCGCAGGGCGTCGGCCAGGGCCTGGCAGTGTTCCGGCAGGAAGCTGACGGCGGCGGTGCCCTGGGGCGCGTCGAGTACCCGGGCGGCGGCCTCTACCAGGCTGGCGTCGGGGGCGAGCAGCGGCGCCGGGTAGTAGACCTCGAGCCAGTCGCCCTGGGTGTTCTGGGTGCCGATGCCGAGTGCAAAGCTGTGCATGCCGTATGTCCTTTTCGTAGGTACTGGAATTCGCAAAGAGGGGCGAAAAATTAGAGGTCGTCGTAGTCGCCGTCGCGATAGCCGACCAGGATGTCGTCGCCGGTGTCGAGCAGCGGGCGCTTGATCAGGGTCGGGTTGGCGAGCATCAATTCGCGGGCCTTGTTGGCGTCGACGTCGTTCTTGTCGTCGTCAGGTAGCTGGCGCCAGGTGGTGCTGCGCTTGTTGAGCAGGGTCAGCACCGGCACCGACTCGAGGAAGTGCTCGAGCAGGGCCGCCGATACGCCATCGGCGCGCAGGTCATGGACCTGGTAGGGGTGGCCGCTGCCGTCCAGCGCCTTCTGGGCCTTGCGGCAGGTATCGCAGTTCTTGATCACGTAGAGCGTCAGCATGGGGCCCGTCCTCAATGTTCGTTGGTCGTGGCGTCGGTCGGGATCAGCCGCGTGCGAGCAGGTCGCGGATGCGCTCGGCCGCTTCCCGAGTGGGGGCCAGTTCGTCCACCAGTGCCAGTCTCAGCCGACCGGCGCCCGGGTTGGTGCCGTCGCTGCCGGTTCTGCCCATGTAGCTGCCCGGCAGGACGCTGACGTGGGCCTCGGCGTAGAGTCGCCTGGTGAAGGCGGCGTCGTCACCGTCGGGGACCGCTGGCCACAGATAAAAGCTAGCCTCGGGGGCGGGAAAGTCCATCACCGGTGCGAGGATCTCGGTGACCGCGGCGAACTTGGCGCGGTAGGCGTCTCGGTTGTCGCGCACGTGGGCTTCGTCGGACCAGGCGGCGATCGAGGCCTGCTGGATCGGCAGCGCCATGGCGCAGCCGTGGTAGGTGCGGTAGCGACGAAAGCGGCTGATCAGCTCGGCGTCGCCTGCGACGAAGCCCGAGCGTAGCCCCGGCAGGTTCGAACGCTTGGACAGCGAGTGGAACACCAGGCAGCGGTGATAGTCGTGGCGCCCCATGGCGGCGGCGGCCTGCAACAGTCCCGGTGGTGGCGCCTGCTCATCCAGGTACAGCTCCGAGTAGCACTCGTCGGAGGCGATGATGAAGTCGTACTCGTCGGCCAGGGCGATCAACTGCTGGAACTCTTCGATCGGGGTCACCGCGCCGGTGGGGTTGCCCGGCGAACACAAGAACACCAGCTGCACCTGGCGCCAGGTGTCGGCGTCGACGGCCGAGAAATCCGGGCGGAAGTCGTTGTCGGCACGGCAGTCGAGGTACAGCGGGGTGCCGCCGGCCAGCAGGGCGGCGCCTTCATAGATCTGGTAGAAGGGGTTGGGCACCGCCACCCGCGCCGGGCGTGAGCGATCGAGACAGGCCTGGACGAAGGCGAAGATGGCCTCGCGGGTACCGTTGACCGGCAGCACCTGGTGCTCGGCGTCGAGCCCGTCCAGGCCGAAGCGGCTACTGGCCCAGTCGGCGATGGCCTGACGCAGCTCGGGCAGTCCGGCGATGGCCGGATAGCGGGCGAAGTCATGCTGATGTCGGACCAGGGCGTCGAGTGCCGCCTGGTAGGGCGCATGCTGTGGCTCGCCGATGGTCAGCGGACGATGGGCGAGGTCGGCTGGTGGCGTCAGGTCCGCCTTCAGCGCCGCCAGGCGCTCGAAGGGGTAGGGTTGCAAGGCGTCGAGATCAGGGTTCATGGGGTCCAGGCGCGCCCTTGGGGCGTCGTTGTCATCACGGGAGTGGGTGCCGTCGGCGCGGGGCGCGACCGGGCATCGATTATAGGGAAGGGGCGTACCAGCCTCAAATCGACGCGCCTTGCCTGCTGTGTGATTCAGGTCAGCTCGGCGGGGCCGCTAGACACTGAGGACGTCGATCAGCCGTTCGCGCAACTGCTGCTGGCGCTCGGGGTCGGTGATCGGTCGGCCTTCGCGGTCGGTGACGTAGAAGACGTCCTCGACGCGCTCGCCGAGGGTCGCGATCTTCGCCGCCGACAGGGTGATGCCCTGCTCCATGAAGATACTGCCGACCCGAGCCAGCAGGCCGGGCCGGTCCGGTGCGGTCAGCTCCAGCAGGGTGCGCTCGCCACCCGGGTCCTGTTCGATGGCCACCTGGGTGGCCACCTTGAAGTGCTTGAGCTGGCGCGGGGTGTGGCGGGTGACGATGGTCGGGTAGTCGTCCGGGTCGTCGAGCTCTTCGACCAGGTGGCGGCGAATCTCCTCGAGGCGGCTGGCGTCGCGGATCGGCTTGTCGTGGTCATCGAGCACGATAAAGGTGTTCAGCGTCCAGTCATTGAGCGAGGTGGCGATGCGCGCGTCGTGGATCGACAGCCCGAGCTGCTCCATGGCGGCGGCGGTGGCGGCGAACAGGTCATCCACCGAACGGGTATGGATAAATACCTTGGTCCCGCCCTCGGCCATGTCGTCGGTGGGCGCGTTGATCAGGATCAGCGGCAGCTCGCTGCCGGCGTGGGCCAGCATGCCCTGGGTCTGCCACACCACCTCGCTGGAGGCGTACTGCAGAAAGAAGTCCTCGCCGAGCGACTCCCACAGGGCGTCGACCCGCGCCATGTCGGCGCCGATCGTGGCCAGCAGCGAGTGCGCCTCCTCACGGGTCTCGCGGACCCAGTCGGCGCGCTCCAGCGGGTTCTCGAGGCCACGCCGCAGTGCCCGCCGGGTCTCGGCGTGGAGCTGGCGCATCAGCGAGGCGCGCCAGCCATTCCACAGGGTGGGATTGGTCGCGGTGATGTCGGCCACGGTGAGGATGTACAGATAGTCCAGGCGGGTCTCGTCGCCGACGCTGGCGGCGAAGTCGCGAATCACCTCGGGGTCGGTGATGTCGCGCTTCTGGGCGATCATCGACATCAGCAGGTGGTTTTCCACCAGCCAGCTGACCAGCCGGGTATCACGCTGGCTGAGCCCGTGGCGTTCGGCGAAGTCCTCGACCTCGCGGGCGCCGATCAGCGAATGATCGCCGCCGCGGCCCTTGCCGATGTCGTGGAACAGCCCGGCGATCCACAGGATCTCCATCTTCGGCGCCTGGTGAATCAGGGTCGCCGCCACCGGGAACTCCTTCTTCGCCTCGGGCTTGCGGAAGCCGTGCAGGCACTTCAGCAGGCGCAGGGTGTGGGCGTCCACGGTGTAGATATGGAACAGATCGTGCTGCATCAGGCCGACCGCCTGGCCGAAGGCCGGCAGATACTTGCCCAGCACCCCGTAGCGATTCATCCGGCGCAGCTGGCGGGCGACATTGCCACCGGAGCGCAACAGCGCCATGAACAGCGCCTGGTGACGCGGGTCGTTGCGGTAGCGGTCGTCCATCAGGTGGCGATGGTCGCGGATCAGGCGGATGGTGTCGGCGCGTACGCCTTCGATCTCGGGGTGCTCGGCCATCAGGTAGAACAGCTCGAGCAGCGCCGCCGGCTGGTCGCGGAACAGGGTCCGCGAGCGCACCTGGATGTAGCCGCCGGCGATCTCGAAACGCTCGTTCAGCGGGGTCACGTTGATCGGGGTATCGGGCCTCAGGATCTGTTCGTCGAAGTGCTGCAGCAGCATGTCGTTGAGCCCGGCCAGGGCGGTGACATGGCGGTAGTAGCGCTTCATGAACTGTTCCACCGCTAGGCGCTCGGGACTGTCGCGGTAGCCGAACAGCTCGGCGATGGTGTTCTGGTGGTCGAACAGCAGCCGATCCTCGGCGCGCCCGGTGAGCATGTGCAGGGCGTAGCGGACCTGCCACAGGAAGGCCTGCCCCTGGCTCAGGATGCGGTGCTCGGCATCGTTCATGAAGCCCTTGGCGACCACGTCCTCGTAGGACTCGGTATCGAAGTGGCGCTTGGCCACCCAGCCGATCATCTGGATATCGCGAAGCCCCCCGGGGGAGCTCTTGATGTTCGGCTCGAGGTGATACTCGGAGTTGTTGAAGCGGTAGTGGCGGGTGATCTGCTCCTGCCACTTGGCCTCGAAGAAGCGGTCTGCCGGCCACATGCGCTCGCCGGACAGGCGCTCGCGCATGGCCTGGCGCAGGGCCTCGCGGCCGGCCAGGGTGCGTGACTCGAGCAGATTGGTGATGACGGTGACGTCGGCCTTCGCCTCGCGCTCGCAGTCGTTGAGCGAGCGCACGCTGTGGCCGATCTCGAGACCGATGTCCCACAGGAAGGTGATGAAGGCGGTCAGCGGCTCGCGGTAGGGCGTGTCATCGTCGTCCTCGAGCAGGAACATCAGGTCGATGTCCGAATGAGGGTGCAGCTCACCGCGGCCGTAGCCACCCACCGCCAGTAGCGCTACACCATCGTCCAGGCCTGGCTGGCGTGCCCAGGCCAGCGCCAGCAGCTGGTCCAGACACCAGGCCCGTCCTCGCACCAGGTCGCGGATGTCGGCGCCGCCGAGGAAGCGCTCGTCCAGCCGCGACTGGATCTCCTTGAGCGCGCCCTTGAAGGGCGCGATGGGGGAGCGCTGGCCCTCGAGCTGGCGAGCGAAGTCGTCGAAGTCGAACAGCTCGAATTCCGGTGCGAAGCGATAGTGGTGCAGCAGCATGGGCTCTCAGCGCTCGAGGAAGGACAGGTCTTCGTCGGAACGGGCGGTCAGCACCTCGACCCCCGTCTCGGTCACCAGCAGGGTGTGCTCCCACTGGGCGGTCAGCCCCTTGTCCTTGGTCACGGCGGTCCAGCCATCGCGCAGTACCTTGGTGCGATGGTCGCCGACGTTGATCATCGGTTCGATGGTGAAGCACATGCCGGCGGCCAGTTCGATATCCGCCTCGGGGGCGTAGCCGTCATAGTGCAGTACCTGGGGGTCCTCGTGGAAGCCGGCGCCGATGCCATGGCCGCAGAAGTCACGCACCACCGAATAGCCGTTGGCCTTGGCGTGGCTCTCGATGGCCCGGGCCAGCTCCGACAGTCGGGCGCCAGGGCGTACCAGCGCCATGCTGCGGTAGAGGCACTCCTGGGTGACCCGGCACAGCCGCTCGCCCTGGATGGTCTCGCCGATGATGAACATCACGCTGGAGTCACCGTGGTAGCCGTCGGCGGTCCTTACGGTGATGTCCATGTTCATGATGTCACCCTTCTTCAGCTTCTTGCTGTCGTCGGGGATGCCGTGGCAGACCACGTGGTTGATCGAGGTGCAGATCGACTTGGGAAAGCCGTGATAGTTGAGCGGCGCCGGGGTGGAGCCGAGCTCGTTGACGATGTAGTCGTGGCACAGCTTGTCCAGGTGGCCTGTGCTGACGCCGGCTTCCACGTGGGGGGCGATCATCTCCAGCACACTGGCGGCCTGGCGGCCAGCTTCGCGCATCTTCTCGATTTCTTCGGGCGTCTTGATGGGTACGTTCATGGAATCTCGGTCTGGGTGGTGTCGCCCCGGCGCAGGCGGCTGAGCCGAGTCGCTGGCTCGCGGCGACGATGACCGCGGCGACTCCGGGGAGGGACGCGTCGAGGTGCGCGAGACGTTGGGCGACTTCAATTCGAAGGTCATCCATGGTATAAAGCTGCGCGCTTTCCTGCAATCGCCGTTCCTTGCTGGTGTTTTCGTCGAGACCCTGGTCTTGCGATCGCCTGCAACGGGATAGCCCGCTGGCGAGCGACAAACAGTAGAAGAGGTCTCCATGACGGAGCCTCGCGCCTTGAAAACACACACGCACCGACACATGGTCCCGGGTGCCTGAGGGAAACCTCTGGTCGGATCCATGGGGTGCGTGGAGGCCTAACCCGATTTTTCAGGAGTCATCCATGGCACACGTCAATATGCGTGACCTGCTCAAGGCAGGCGCACACTTCGGTCACCAGACCCGTTACTGGAACCCGAAGATGGGCAAGTTCATCTTCGGCGCTCGTAACAAGATTCACATCATCAACCTCGAGCATACCCTTCCGGCGCTCAACGAGGCGATCGATGTGGTCGAGAAGATGGCCGCTTCCAACAACAAGATCCTGTTCGTCGGTACCAAGCGTAGCGCGAGCAAGATCATCAAGGAAGAAGCGAACCGTGTGAGTCAGCCGTTCGTCAACCACCGCTGGCTCGGCGGCATGCTGACGAACTACAAGACCATTCGTCAGTCCATCAAGCGTCTGCGCGAACTCGAAACCATGCACGAAGATGGCACCTTCGAGAAGCTGACCAAGAAAGAAGTCCTGATGGCCACCCGCGAGCAGGACAAGCTCGAGCGTTCCATCGGCGGTATCAAGGACATGGGCGGCCTGCCGGACGCACTGTTCGTGATCGACGTCGACCACGAGCGCATCGCCATCAACGAGGCGAACAAGCTGGGCATCCCGGTCATCGGTGTGGTCGACACCAACTCCGATCCGGACGGCGTCGACTACGTGATCCCGGGCAACGATGACTCCATCCGCGCCATCCAGATCTACGTCAAGGCCATCGCCGATGCCTGTGGCCGTGCGAAGGAAGGTCGCCCCGATGAGTTCGTCGAAGTGACCGACAGCGAAGGCGACGCCGCCGCTGCCGCTGCCGAGTAAGCTTCGGCCCGCCTGGGCCAGCCGATCGCGCAAGCGATCCACGCCGGACAGGCGCAAAGGGGGCCGTGGCCCCCTTTTCTCTACTTCAGGCCCGCGGTAATACCGAGGGTCTCTCCGACACCCAGGTCGAACCATTTAGAGGTGAATACCATGGCAGCTATCAGCGCCTCCCAGGTCAAGGAACTGCGCGAGCGTACCGGGCTCGGCATGATGGAGTGCAAGAAGGCACTCACCGAAGCCGGCGGTGACATCGAGCAGGCCATCGAGGATCTGCGCAAGAACTCCGGTCTCAAGGCCGCCAAGAAGGCCGGTCGTACCGCCGCTGAAGGTGTCGTCGTCACTCGTGTGGCCGAAGACGGTGGCTACGGTGTGATGGTCGAGATCAACTCCGAGACCGACTTCGTTGCCCGTGACGACAACTTCAAGGCCTTCGCCGACAAGATCGCCGACGCCTTCTTCGCCGCCAAGAGCGACGACGTGGCCGCGGTGACCGAAGGCGAGCTGGAAACCGCCCGCGAGCAGCTGGTGCAGAAGATCGGCGAGAACATCGGCGTGCGCCGTGCCGTCGTCGTCGACGCCGCTGAAGGCAACCTGGTGGGTGCCTATGTGCACGGTGGCCGCATCGGCGTGCTGACCGAGCTCAAGGGCGGCACCCAGGAAGCCGCCAAGGACGTGTCCATGCACGTTGCCGCGATCAACCCGACCGTGGCCCGTCCCGAGGACATGCCCCAGTCTGCCCTCGACGAGGAAAAGGCCATCATCCTGGCTCAGCCGGACATGGCCGGCAAGCCTGAGCAGATCGCCGAGAAGATGGTCCAGGGCCGTCTGAAGAAGTACCTGGCCGAGAACAGCCTGACCGAGCAGCCCTTCGTCAAGGACCCGAACCAGAGCGTGGCCGAGTTCGTCAAGGCTGCCGGTGGTGAAGTGGTCGGCTTCACTCGCTTTGAAGTGGGCGAGGGCATCGAGAAGGAAGAGGTCGACTTCGCCAAGGAAGTCATGGAACAGGCCAAGCGTAGCTAAGGTCCAAGGTTCCAAACTGTGCCTGCACAGTGTAATGATGGCGTGCGCGAAAGCGCACGCCTTCGTGTATGCGTCAGCGGTGGGTGTCTCGCGGCCTGACCGACCGCCACCCGACCCAGTCAAGCCCAAAGCGGAGAAATGCCATGAGCAGCGTCGATTCTTCCCCCCTGTCCAAGTCCGAGAAGCCCCGTGCCGCGGTGTCGAAGTACAAGCGCATCCTGCTGAAGCTCTCGGGTGAGGCGTTGACCGGGGATGCCGACTTTGGCATCGACCCCAAGGTACTGGACCGCATGGCGCTGGAGATCGGGCAACTGGTCGGTATCGGTGTCCAGGTCGGTATCGTGGTCGGTGGCGGCAACCTGTTCCGCGGTGCCGCCCTGCACGAGGCCGGCATGGAGCGCGTGACCGGTGACCACATGGGGATGCTGGCCACGGTGATGAACGCCCTGGCCATGCGTGATGCGCTGGAGCGCTCGAACATCCGTTCTCGAGTGATGTCGGCCATTCCCATGAGCGGCGTGGTGGAGCACTACGATCGGCGCACGGCGATTCGCTACCTGACCTCCGGTGACGTGGTACTGTTCTCCGCCGGTACCGGCAATCCCTTCTTCACCACCGATTCCGCCGCCTGTCTGCGCGGTATCGAGATCGACGCCGATGTGGTGGTCAAGGCCACCAAGGTGGACGGCGTCTACAACAAGGATCCGGTCAAGTTCGACGATGCCGTGAAGTACGACGAACTGTCCTATGATGACGCCCTCGATCAGAAGCTCGGGGTGATGGATTTGACCGCGATTTGCCTGGTGCGGGACCATGACATGCCGGTCCGGGTCTTCAACATGAACAAGCCTGGCGCCCTGCTCAACCTGGTGGTGGGCGGCAAGGAAGGCACGCTGATTCACAGAGGGTGACATCGTGATCAACGAGATCAAGAAAGACGCAGAAGCAAGAATGCAGAAGACCGTCGAGTCGCTGCATCACAACCTGAACAAGATTCGTACCGGTCGTGCTCATCCCAGCATTCTGGACGCGGTGCAGGTCGAATACTACGGTTCCATGATGCCGCTCAACCAGGTGGCCTCGGTCAACGTCGAGGACGCCCGCACCCTGGCCGTGGTGCCCTGGGAGCAGAGCATGGTGCCGAAGGTCGAGAAGGCCATCATGACCTCCGACCTGGGCCTCAACCCGGCGTCTGCCGGCAACGTGATCCGCGTGCCGATGCCGATGCTGACCGAGGAGACCCGCAAGGGCTACATCAAGCAGGCGCGTCAGGAGGCCGAGAACGCCCGGGTGGCGATTCGCAACGTGCGCCGTGACGCCAACAACGACCTCAAGGCGCTGCTCAAGGACAAGGATATCTCCGAGGACGAGGAGCGTCAGGGCGAGGACGAGATCCAGAAGATCACCGATCGCTTTGTCGCCGAGATCGACAAGACCCTGACCGCCAAGGAAGAGGACCTGATGCAGGTCTGAGGCGCCCTGGCGATACCCGTACCGGCCTGCCAGTGCGGCCGGGAGGGGGCGCGATACCGAGCGGTCACGCCTGGCGTGGCCGGTCGGCCGCTGGGTACTACGTCGTTCAGCGATCCCTGGCGACCCCGCCATCGGTCATACTGTCTGGACTCCCCGGGTCAGGGATGCCTCGGGGCCTGATTCAACCGTCATGCGAGACACCATGAAGTCAACGCCGTCTCCCGAACTCCGCCCGTTACCGCCGACCGCGAGCCTGCCTCGCCATGTGGCGGTGATCATGGACGGCAACAATCGCTGGGCCAAGGCGCGCGGCCTGTCAGGAGTGCGTGGACACCACGCCGGCGTGGAGGCGGTCAGGGCCGTCATTCGTCGGGCGGCGGAGCGCCGCATCGAGACGCTGACGCTGTTCGCCTTCTCCAGCGAGAACTGGAAGCGCCCGGCGGCCGAGGTCAACGCCTTGATGGAACTGTTCCTGATGGCGCTCAAGCGTGAGGTCAAGAAGCTGCACGAGCATGACATCCGGCTGTCGGTGATCGGCGATACCTCGGGGTTTTCCTCGGCCATCCAGAAGCGTATCGAAGAGGCCGAGCGACTGACCTGCGACAACCAGGGGCTGCGTTTGGTGATCGCCGCCAACTACGGTGGTCAGTGGGACATCGCCCGGGCTGCGCGGCGGCTGGCCGAGCGAGTGGCCGCCGGCGAGCTCGACCCCGGCGCCATCGACGAGCAGGCGCTGGCCGATCAGGTCAGTCTGAGTGACGCCGCGCCGGTGGATCTGTGCATTCGCACCAGCGGTGAGCGGCGCATCTCGAACTTCCTGTTGTGGCAGCTGGCCTACGCCGAGCTGTACTTCACGCCCGTCCTGTGGCCGGACTTCGATGGCGAGGCCTTCGATGACGCCCTGGAGGATTTCTGCCGGCGCAAGCGCCGCTTCGGCATGACCGACGAACAGCTCGAGGCCCAGGGTGCTTAGACAGCGGATCATCACCGCAGCCTGGCTGGCGCCGCTGGCGCTGGCCGGGCTGTTCGGCCTGGAGGGCGGCCCCTTCGCCCTGTTTACCGCCGCCATCGTGGTGCTGGCGGGCTGGGAGTGGGCCAATCTGGCGGGGCTCGAGCGCGGGGCCTCGCGCCTGCTGCCACCGCTGGTGCTGGCCCTTGGCATGGCGCTGCTGTGGCAGTTCGGCCAGCACCTGGCGCTGTGGCCGCTGGTCATCGGCGCGCTGGGCTGGGCGCTGAATCTGTGGTGGGTGCTCGGTCATCCTGGGCGCAGCCATCAGTGGTCCTCGCGGGCGATGCGCCTGGCCATGGGGGCCTGGGTGCTGCTGCCGACCTGGGTCGGCTTCAATCTGCTGCGCGAGAGCGGCAGCGCCTGGCTTCTGTTCGTGCTGCTGCTGGTGTGGGGTGCCGACATCGGCGCCTACTTTGTTGGGCGTGCCCTGGGGCGGCGCAAGCTGGCACCCAATGTCAGCCCCGGCAAGTCCTGGGAAGGCGTCTATGGCGGCATGGCGGTCACCGCTGCGCTGGCGCTGGTGTTCGCGCTGTGGCAGCAGCTATCGCTGTCCGCCGGTCTGGCGCTGGTGGCGTTGACCCTCGGCGTGACCCTAGTGTCGGTGCTCGGCGATCTGCTCGAGAGTATGCTCAAGCGCCATCGCGGCCTCAAGGACTCCAGCGCGCTGCTGCCGGGGCACGGCGGGGTGCTCGATCGCATCGACAGTCTTACCGCGGCGGTCCCGGTGTTCGCCCTGTTCTTTACCTGGCTGGTGCAAGCATGACGGCATCTGCAGTTTCTGCCTCGTCCCAAATCTCCTCGACCACCATCAAGGGCGTCTCGGTGCTCGGTGCTACCGGCTCCATCGGAACCAGTACCCTGGACGTCATCGCCCGCCACCCCGACCGCTATCGGGTCCACGCTCTCACCGCCCATCGCTCCCGCGAGGCCCTCTATCGTCAGTGCCTGACCCATCGTCCCGACGTGGCGGTGCTCGGCACGCCGACCGACGCCGACTGGCTGGCCACGCAACTGAAAGAGGCCGGGCTCGCCACCGAGGTGCGCCACGGCGAAGCGGCTCTGGCCGAGGTGGCAAGCGCCCCTGAGGCCGAGGTGGTGATGGCGGCCATCGTCGGCGCGGCGGGCCTGTTGCCGACGCTGGCGGCGGTGCGGGCCGGCAAGCGCGTGCTGCTGGCCAACAAGGAGGCCCTGGTGATGTCCGGGGCCCTGTTCATGAAAGCGGTGGAGCAAAGTGGTGCGTCGCTGCTGCCCATCGACTCCGAGCACAATGCGATCTTCCAGTGTCTGCCTGGCCAGCATCGTGGGGGACTCGGGCGCCACGGCGTGACTCAGCTGCTGCTGACCGCCTCTGGCGGGCCGTTTCGTGGCTTTGATGCCGAGCGGCTGGCCCGGGTGACCCCGGATGAGGCCTGCGCCCACCCCAACTGGTCCATGGGGCGCAAGATCTCGGTGGACAGCGCCACCCTGATGAACAAGGGGCTGGAATTGATCGAGGCCTGCTGGCTGTTCGACGCCCGCCCCGAGCAGATCCAGGTGGTGGTGCATCCCCAGAGCGTGATCCATTCCATGGCCGCCTACAGCGATGGCTCGGTGCTGGCGCAGCTCGGCAATCCCGATATGCGCACCCCCATCGCCTACGGTCTGGCCTGGCCCGAGCGGATCGAGGCAGGGGTCGAGGCGCTGGACCTGTTTCAGGTGGCCAGGCTCGACTTCGAACCCGCCGACGAGGCCGCCTTTCCGTGCCTGCGGTTGGCCCGTGAGGCGATGGACGAGGGTGGGCTGCAGCCGGCGGTGCTTAATGCTGCCAATGAGGTGGCGGTCGAGGCCTTTCTCGACGGGCGGCTTGGGTTCACCGAGATCCCCCGGCTGGTCGAGGCGGTGCGCGCAGGTGCCCCCGGTGGTGGCGCCGATGATCTGGAGGCGGTACTCGCCGCCGACCATGACGCCCGCGCGCGTGCCCGTGCCTGGCTGGAGGCGTTGTGATGATCGCGCACCCGGTTGAACCTTTTGCCTTGGGCGCTGCCGGAGCCTGGGAAGCGGCGGCGACGGCGGCCGTCTTGATACAGCCAAGGAGGCTTGCGTGGGCCTGATTCAAAATATTCTGGCCGTGATCGTCGTACTCGGCCTGCTGGTCACCTTCCATGAGTTTGGTCACTTCTGGGTGGCGCGGCGTTGCGGGGTCAAGGTGCTGCGTTTCTCGGTGGGTTTCGGTAGCCCGCTGTGGTCGCGTTTCGATCGCCATGGCACCGAATTTGCCATCGCCGCGATTCCGCTGGGCGGCTACGTCAAGATGCTCGACGAGCGCGAAGGCGAGGTGCCCGAGGACCAGCTCGATCAGGCGTTCAATCGCAAGTCGGTGTGGGCCCGCATGGCCATCGTTGCGGCGGGCCCGCTGGCCAACTTCCTGCTGGCACTGGTGGCCTACTGGGCGCTGTTCGTCGCCGGGACTACCACGGTGGTGCCGGTGGTGGGTGACGTCACCCCGCAGACGCCGGCGGCCGAAGCGGGCCTAGAGTCGGGGATGGAGCTGACCGCCATCGGTGGCGAGACGGTGCGCTCCTGGGACGAGGTCAATCTCAAGCTGGTGGCGGCCATCGGCGCCAGTGGCAGCCTGGAGATCGAGGCCCGCGAGGAGGGCTCGAGTGCCTCCCGCAGCTATCGCGCGCCGGTCGAGAACTGGCTAGTGGGGCAGGACCCGCCCGCGCCGCTGGCAACGCTCGGTATCGCCCCCTGGCGTCCCGACATGCCTGCCGTCATCGGCCAGGTGATGGAAGGGGAGCCCGCGGCCGAGGCAGGGTTGCAAGCCGGTGATCGTGTGCTGAGTATCGACGATCGCGCGGTGACTGACTGGCCTGATCTGGTCGAGCGGGTCAGAGCGCGACCCGGCCAGACACTGTCGCTGGAGGTCGAGCGCAACGGCGAGTCGAAGGCGCTGAGTCTGACGCCGCGGATCAACCGGCTGGATGATGGAAGCGAGATCGGCTATATCGGTGCCGGCGTTGCCCCGGTAGACTGGCCCCAGCAGTACCAGCGGGAAATCCGCTACGGCCCCCTGGACGCAGTGGGGCAGGCGGCCTCACGTACCGCCGAGATGACGCTTCTGACGTTCGACGCCGTGCGCAAGATGGTGGTTGGCCTGATTTCGCCGACCAATCTGTCCGGGCCCATCACCATCGCTCGGATCGCCGGTGACACGGCGCGTTCCGGGCTCGAGAGCTTCATCAACTTCATGGCCTATCTGTCGATCAGCCTTGGGGTGCTCAACCTGCTGCCGATTCCGGTGCTCGACGGCGGCCATCTGCTGTACTACCTGGTCGAAGCGGTACGTGGGCGCCCGGTGTCCGAGCGCACCCAGGCCGTTGGCCTCAAGGTCGGGCTGGCGCTGGTGGGCACCCTGATGATCATGGCCCTGTACTTCGATGTGATGCGCTTGTGGTAGAAGTTGCCCCCGCCATCGACGTGGTGCGTGCGCAACAACGAGCGCCCAGGTGAATCGCGCTTTGCCGGGGACGTCACCAAGCGAGACGCCGCCGCCAACTTGTCAGTAAGGCGGAGAAATGTATAAGGTGCCTGTCTGGACAGGTACGCTGACTCAACGCGAGCGAAACGACTGCATGAAAATCAAGACCATCGGATTGGCGACACTCTTGACCGCCTGTGCCCAGGTGGCGCACGCGGCCCCTTTCACCGTGTCGGACATTCGCGTGGAAGGCCTTCAACGGGTCTCTGCGGCTTCCGTCTTCAATGCTTTTCCCGTCAACGCTCGCGATCGAGTGGACGACAGTGAACTGGCCGAAGCGGCTCGCCAGCTGTTTGCCACCGGACTGTTCGAAGATATCCAGCTGGCCCGTGAAGGCGACGTCCTGATCATCCAGGTGGAGGAGCGCCCGACGATCTCGGCGCTGAATATCGAAGGCAACTCCCAGATTCCCGACGAGGACCTGCGTGCGGGCCTCAAGCAGGCCGGCATCAGCGAAGGCCAGGTGCTGCAGCTCTCGACCATCGACGAGATGAAGCGTGAGCTGGAAGGCCTCTACCAGTCCCAGGGCCGCTACAGCGCACGCATCGACACTGAGCTGACGCCGGTGGGCCAGGGCCGGGTGCGGGTCGACATCAACATCAATGAAGGTGCGGTCGCCAAGATCCGCCAGATCAACATCGTCGGCAATGAAGCCTATTCCGACGAGATCCTGCTCGACGAGTTCGAGCTCGAGGACGATCCCGGTCTGTTCTTCGGCTGGTTCTCCGCCGACGAGTACTCCCGCGAGGCGCTGGCTGGCGACCTGGAGCGGCTGCGCTCCTACTACCTAGACCGCGGCTACGTGAACTTCGAGATCACCTCGAGCCAGGTATCGATCAGCCCGGACAAGTCGCGCATCTTCATCACCATCAACGTCAATGAAGGCAATCGCTACCGGGTCGGCGACATCAGCTTCGTTGGTGATCTCAAGGTGGCCGAGGCCGAGGCCCGCGAGCTGCTGCAGTTCGAATCCGGTGATATCTTCTCGCGCAGCGACGTGGTGGCGTCCTCCGAGGCCATGCGCTCACGCCTGGGTGCGGAGGGCTTTGCCTTCGCCGAGGTCAATGGTATCCCCGAGGTGCGCAGCGACGGCGAGACGGTGGACCTGAGCTTCCAGGTGGCGCCGGGGCGTCGCGCCTACGTACGGCGTATCCAGTTCGTCGGCAACACCACCACCAAGGATGAAGTGCTGCGCCGCGAGATGATCCAGATGGAGAGCGCGCCTGCCTCCACCGAGGCCATCTCCCAGTCGCGCCAGCGCCTCGAGCGCCTTGGCTTCTTCAAGCAGGTGCAGGTGCAGACCGAGCCGGTCCCCGGCGAGAGCGACCAGCTCGACGTCACCTACACCGTCGAGGAACAGCCCTCAGGCTCGCTGTCGGCGAGTCTCGGCTTCTCCCAGAGTGCCGGCGTCATCTACGGTGCCTCGCTGTCCCAGAACAACTTCCTGGGTAGCGGCAACCGGGTCAATATCGGCGCCCAGAAGAGTGATACCTACACCAGCGTCAACTTCGGCTTCACCGATCCCTACTGGACCCTGGACGGCATCTCCCGCGGCTACAACTTCTACTACCGGGCCACGGACTACGAAGATTCCGACATCTCCACCTACTCCACCGATGCCCTCGGTGCCGGGATCAACTTCGGCTACCCGATCAACGAGCTGACGCGGATGAACTTCGGCGCCAACATCGAGAAGCTCGAGATCGACACCTACGATGACACCCCGTCGGAGATCAAGCGTTACGTGCTCGACGAGGGTGACGACGCCAGTACCCTGTCGGCCACCGGCAGCTGGACCCGCAACGACCTCAACCGCGGCATCATGCCGACGGCGGGTAATTACCAGCGGCTGTCGCTGGAACTCGGGGTGCCCGGCAGTGACGCCGAGTACTACAAGGCCAGGGCCCAGGCCAAGCACTTCTTCCCGTTCAACGAAGAGCAGACCTGGTCGTTGAAGTTCAGTGGCCAGCTGGGCTACGCCGATGCCATCAATTCGAGCGACCCCTATCCGTTCTACGAGAACTTCCTCGCCGGTGGCCTCGGCTCGGTGCGTGGTTTCACCGACAACACCCTTGGCCAGCTCACCACCGAACGTGAGGACGGTGATGACGAGACCCTCGGCGGTAACGTGCTGCTCGAGGGCAGCATGGAGCTGATCTTCCCGATGCCGTTCGTCGAGGACAAGCGCTCGGTGCAGCCGTCGCTGTTCGTCGATGCCGGTAACACCTTCCTCACCGAGTGCTACGACGTGCTGTCCGAGGACGAGGATCGCAAGAAGTGCAACTCCGGGGTGGAATTCAGCGATATACGCTACAGTGTGGGCGTGGGCGTCTCCTGGCTGACGCCGGTGGGTCCCCTGACCTTCAGCGTGGCCGAGCCGCTCAATGACGAGGACGAGGACGACACCCAGGTGTTCCAGTTCTCGCTGGGTCAGACCTTCTGATGAGGACAGGCGGCCGTCGCCGCTGGCTGGTGTGGTTGGCGCTGGCCGCTGCACTGAGCAGCCCGGTGTCGGCATCGGCGTCCCAGGTGGCGGTGCTCGACTGGCGTCGCGCCGTGCTCGACACCGAGGCCGCCCGCAGTGCCATGGATAGCCTGCAGCAACAGGTCGCACCCTGGCAGCGCGAGGCCGAAACGCTACGCCTTGAGCTCGAGGCCCTGGCCGACGACCTGGCGGCTGCCGAAGGGCAGCCGAGCCCCTCACGGGTTCAGGAATTTCAGCGAAAAGGGCAGCGTTTCGATCGCCTCAGACGTGATATCCTCGAGGCTCGCCAGGAAGCCGAACAGCGTTTGATAAGTCGCCTGGAAGGCAGGGTCGACCAGGCGGTCGCTCAGGTCATCGAGCGTCACGAGGTCGAGGTGCTGGTGACACCGGACGGTGTCCTGCACAGCGGTCGTGATCTGCCGGACCTGACGGCCGAGGTCACCCGGCTGCTCAACACGTACTGAGGGAATCGCCGACAGCGCCTGTCCCGAATTCCGTCGTCACCGCATTACGGTCATACATGAAATCGACACGTACACAGCCAAACCTCTCCGATATCGCCTCTCGCCTGGGCGCTCGCCTGCACGGTGACGGCAGCCAACGTATCGTTGGCCTTGCGACGCTCAAGGACGCCGGCCCCGATCAGGTGAGCTTTCTTGCCAATCGCGCCTATCTGAAGGACCTGCCGTCCACCCGGGCGGCGGCGGTGCTGCTTCACGCCGACCATCTCGACGCCTGCCCGGTGCCAGCGCTGGTGCTGGACAATCCCTACCTCGGCTACGCCGAGCTTTCGCGCATGCTTGACCCCCAGGCCGACGCGCACCAGCCGGGCATCCATCCCAGTGCGGTGGTGGCCGAGGACGCCAGTCTGGGTGCCGACGTCTCGATCGGCCCCAATGCGGTGATCGAGTCAGGTGCTCGCCTGGGGGATCGTGTGGTGGTCGGGCCCGGTTCGGTGGTCGGGGCGGACTGCGAGATTGGCGAGGACGGTTTCCTGCACGCCAACGTCACCCTCTATCACGGCGTGGTCGTCGGCAAGCGTGTCATCTTGCACAGCGGTTGCGTGATCGGTGGCGATGGCTTCGGTTTTGCGCACGACGGTGGCGGTTGGCGCAAGATCGCCCAGCTCGGTGGCGCGGTGCTCGGCGATGATGTCGAGGTCGGCAGTTGCTCGAGCATCGACCGTGGGGCGCTGGGTGACACCGTGATCGGCAACGACGTCAAGATCGACAGCCAGGTGCAGATCGCCCACAACGTGCACATCGGTGACCACAGCGCCCTGGCCGGCTGTGTCGGCATCGCCGGTTCCACCCGGGTGGGCCGCCACTGCATGCTGGGTGGCGGAGTGGGGCTGTCCGGCCACCTGACCATCTGCGACGGCGTCCAGGTCACCGGCATGAGCCTGGTGACCAACTCCATCCTCGAACCCGGGGTCTATTCCTCGGGCACCGGGGCCATGGAAAACAGTCAGTGGCGCCGCAATGCGGTGCGTTTCAAGCAGCTCGACAGTATCGCCAAGCGGGTCAATCGTCTGGAGAAGCGAGGCTCCGGCGAGGCTTGAGGGGCGGGTACAGGTCGGTATAATCCACCGCCTATTGCCGGTATGGTGCCCTTGGCCCCCGCCGGTCATGTCCTTCCAGGGAGAAGGGCTCTTGTCATTTCAGAGGTCGCTACGATGGTTATGGACATCAACGAGATTCGCGAATATCTGCCCCACCGCTATCCTTTTCTGCTGGTGGATCGGGTCACGGAACTGACCCTTGGCGAAACCATCGTTGCCTACAAGAACGTCAGCATCAACGAGCCGTTCTTCAATGGTCACTTCCCCCACCACCCGATCATGCCCGGCGTGCTGGTGGTGGAAGCGCTGGCCCAGGCCTGCGGTATCCTGGGCTTCAAGACCGTCAACAAGCTACCCGCCGATGGCTATGTGTACTACCTGGTCGGCAGCGACAACGTGCGCTTCAAGCGCCCGGTGATGCCGGGCGACAAGCTTGAGCTGCGCGCTGAGGTCGAGCGGGCCAAGCGGGGTATCTGGAAGTTCAAGTGCCGTGCCACCGTGGAAGGCGAGCTGGCCTGTGAGGCCGACATCATCTGTGCCGAGAGGAAGATCGCTTGATACATCCGACCGCCATCGTAGACCCCGGCGCCCGCCTGGCCGACGATGTCGAGGTGGGGCCCTTCAGTGTGATCGGCCCAGACGTCGAGATTGGCGCCGGGTCGGTCATCGGCCCCCACGTCGTGGTGCAGGGCCCCACCGTGCTGGGCGAGCGTACCCGCATCTTCCAGTTTGCCTCGGTGGGGGAGGCCTGCCAGGACAAGAAGTATCAGGGCGAGCCGACCCGCCTGGTGATGGGTGACGACAACGTCGTGCGCGAGGGCGTCACCCTGCACCGGGGCACCGTTCAGGATCGCAGCGAGACCACCATCGGCTCGCGCAACCTGTTCATGGCCTACGTCCACGTCGGCCATGACTGCGTGATTGGCGACGACTGCATCCTGGCCAATCAGGTCACCCTGGCGGGCCACGTGCACCTGGGCGACTTCGCGATCATTGGCGGGCTATCCGCCATTCATCAGTTCTGTCGTTTCGGCTCCCACGCCATGGCAGGCGGTGGCTCGATCATCACCAAGGACACCCCGGACTTCGTGATGATCAACGGCAATCCGGCCCAGGCCCACGGACTCAACGTGGTCGGGCTCAAGCGCCGCGGCTTTGCGACGGAAGCCATCCGCGCCCTCAGCGAGTCCTACAAGCTGGTGTACCGTCAGGGGCTTACCGTGGAACAGGCCATCGGCGAGATCCGCCAGCGCTTCTCGCTGGCCGAGACCGAAGCCTTCGTGGCCTCGATCGAGGCGTCCTCGCGGGGCATCATCCGCTAGGCAGTCGTCGGCCCGGCGGTCGGCGCCCGCAGCGGCGGGCGTCAGCCCCAGCGTCGTCGGTCATCTTGATGGCCGTCGTCGGCTTGGGCACCCTTCCATCGTCAGACTTGTTCAGCCAGTCAGGTATCCGTCATGACCCACGCTGCACGCGATGTCGCCAGCGAGACAGGCTCAATCCGTCGCGTCTATCTGGTGGCCGGTGAACTGTCCGGCGATATTCTCGGAGCTAGCCTGATGCGCGCGCTCAAGGCGCGTCATCCCGAGGTGGCATTCCGAGGACTGGGTGGCCCGCGCATGATCGCCGAGGGGCTCGAGTCGTTGTATCCGCTGGAGACCCTGTCGGTGATGGGGCTGGTGGAGGTGATCAAGCACCTGCCAGAGCTGATCCGCGTGCGCCGTACCCTACGCCGGGATGCGCTGGACTGGGAACCCGACATCATGGTCGGGATCGACGCCCCGGACTTCAACCTTGGTCTCGAGCGCCAGTTGCGCGAATCAGGTGTCACCACCGCCCACTACGTCAGCCCGTCTGTATGGGCCTGGCGTCAGGGGCGGGTCAAGGGCATCGCCCGCTCGGTCGACGCCATGCTGACCTTTCTGCCGTTCGAGGCGGCCTTCTACGTCAAGCACCGGGTGCCGGTGGCCTTCGTCGGCCATCCGTTGGCCGACGAACTGCCGCTGGTCAACGACCGCCGGGCCACGCGCGAGGCGCTGGGGATTGCCGCCGACGCCCGGGTGCTGGCGTTGCTGCCCGGCTCCCGGCGCAACGAGATCCGCTTCATGGGGGAGACCTTCCTGGAGGCTGCCGAGCGCCTGGTCAAGGCAAGGCCGGGGCTTGCGGTGGTGATCCCCGCGGCCACGCCCGAGCGCAGGCAGGAGCTCGAGGCGCTGCTGGCCGCGCGGCCGGCGCTTGCAGCCTGCGTCAGTCTGCTCGATGGCCAGGCCCGTGAGGCCATGGTGGCAAGCGACCTGGTGCTGCTGGCTTCCGGCACCGCGGCGCTGGAGGCGATGCTGTGTCATCGCCCCATGCTGGTGGGCTACCGCATGGCGCCGATGACCCATCGCATCGCTCGGCTGATGGTCAAGACCGAGTGGATCTCGCTGCCCAATCTGATCGCCCGCGAATCGCTGGTGCCGGAGTTGATCCAGGACGACGCCAGCAGCGAGGCCATTGCCACCCGCCTGGGCAAGTTGCTCGACGATGAAGCGGCGCGGACTGCGCTCGAGGCTCGCTTTGCCGCCATGCACGAGGGGCTGCAGCGTGACGCCAGCCGGCGTGCGGCGGAGGCCATCGAAGCGCTGGTCGCGGGGCAGCCGTTGCCGGATAGCGTATCGCCTCGGCTGGCCGAGGAGGTGGCCGAGGCCACGGCTGATGAAACGTCAGATGATGTCCGTCAGGAGGCAAGCGGTGGCCGCTGAAGCGAAGTCCAGGCGCAGCAACAAGCCTGCCTTGCCGCCGCTGGTGGTGAACTATGATGGCAGCTTGCTGGCCGGTGTCGACGAGGTCGGTCGAGGGCCGCTGGTGGGCTCGGTGGTGGCGGCGGCGGTGATCCTCGATCCCTCGGTGCCGATCAGCGGACTCAATGACTCCAAGGCGCTGAGTGCCAAGCGTCGCGAGGCGCTCGACGGCCAGATACGCGAGCATGCGCTGGCCTACCATGTGGCCGAGGCGAGCCCCGAAGAAATCGACCGGCTCAATATCTATCACGCCACCCATCTGGCGATGCGCCGGGCCATCGATGGTCTGGCGCCGGCTCCTGAGTACCTGCTGGTGGACGGCAATCGGCTGCCCGGGCATCATGTTCCGGGCCAGGCAGTGGTCAAGGGAGATGCCCGCCATCCGGCCATCGCCGCCGCCTCCATCCTGGCCAAGGTGGCCCGTGACGCGGCCATGCTGGCCCTCGACGAGCGCTATCCCGACTACGGCTTCGCCCGCCACAAGGGCTACCCGACGCCTGAGCATCTGGCCGCGCTCGAACGCCTCGGGCCGCTGGCCGAGCATCGCCGGTCGTTTGCACCGGTAAAGCGTCAGCTGGCGCTGTTCTGACCCGTTTTCACACACCCGCCACGGCGGGTCGAGGTAAGGCTTTCTCATGTCCGCTCCCTTCGTTCATCTTCGCGTCCACAGCGAGTTCTCCCTCGTCGATGGCCTGGTGCGCCTCAAGCCGTACGTCAAGGCGGGCATCGAGCACGGGGCGCCGGCGCTGGCGCTGACCGACGAGGCCAACCTGTTCGGCCTGGTGAAGTTCTACAACGGTGTCCAGGGCGCCGGCATGAAGCCGGTCATCGGCGCAGATCTGTGGCTGGTCAACGGCCACGACCTGGATCACCCCTATCGGGTGACCCTGCTGGCGATGAACGACGTCGGCTACCGCAATCTGACCGAGCTGATCTCGCGTGGCTGGGTCGAGGGCCAGCGCCAGGGGCGGGCCTACCTGGAGAAGGCCTGGGTGCTCGAGCAGAACGAGGGGCTGATTGCGCTGTCTGGTGGTCGCGACGGCGATGTCGGTCGCCACCTGCTCAGCGATCTTCACGCCGATGCCAGGCGCCTGCTGGACGACTGGTGCCAGGCCTTCCCGGGACGTTTCTATCTGGAGCTGACCCGTACCGGCCGCCCGCTGGAAGAAGACTGTGTACACGCCTCGGTGGCGCTGGCGCTGGACACCGGGGTGCCGGTGGTGGCCACCAACGACGTGCGCTTTTTGAAGCGTGAGGACTTCTGGGCCCACGAGACCCGGGTCTCCATCGGTGAGGGCAAGGCGCTCGACGATCCCCGACGTGAGCGCCGTTACACCGAAGAGCAGTACCTGAAGTCGCCCCAGGAGATGGCCGAGCTGTTCGCCGATATCCCCGAGGCGCTGGAAAACAGCGTGATGATCGCTGCGCGCTGCAACGTCGACGTGCGTCTGGGCGAGATATTCCTGCCGGAGTACGGCATCCCCGAGGGCATGACCCAGGACGAGTTCTTCCGCAAGATCTCCCACGACGGTCTGACCGAGCGCCTTGATGCGCTCTATCCGGTGGCCCAGCACCCCCGCGACAGCGACGAATGGGCGGCCCTCGAGCAACGCTACCGCGAGCGCCTGGACTTCGAGCTGAACATCATTCTGCAGATGGGGTTCCCTGGCTACTTCCTGATCGTGATGGACTTCATCCAGTGGGCCAAGGACAACGACGTGCCGGTGGGGCCGGGGCGGGGGTCCGGTGCCGGCTCGCTGGTGGCCTACGCCCAGAAGATCACCGACCTCGACCCGATCCAGTACGACCTGCTGTTCGAGCGCTTCCTCAACCCGGAACGTGTCTCCATGCCCGACTTCGACGTCGACTTCTGCATGGAGAAGCGCGACCGGGTCATCGACTACGTGGCCGAGCGCTATGGCCGCAACGCGGTGTCCCAGATCGTCACCTTCGGCACCATGGCCGCCAAGGCGGTGGTGCGCGACGTGGCCCGGGCCCAGGGCAAGCCCTATTCGCTGGGTGACAAGCTGTCCAAGCTGATCCCCTTCGAGGTCGGCATGACCCTGGCCAAGGCCATCGAGGAGGAGCCTCAGCTCAAGGAGTTCCTCGAGGCCGACGAGGAGGCGCAGGAAATCTGGGACATGGCGCTCAAGCTCGAGGGCGTGACCCGAGGCACCGGCAAGCACGCCGGTGGCGTGGTGATCGCCCCCACCAAGCTGACTGACTTCTCGCCGCTGTTGTGCGATGAAGACGGCTCCGGTCTGGTGGTGCAGTTCGACAAGAACGACATCGAGGACGCCGGCCTGGTCAAGTTCGACTTTCTTGGCCTGCGCACCCTGACCATCATCGACTGGGCGTTGGAGATGGTCGACAAGGTGCGCTCGAAGGAGGGCCAGGGACCGCTCGATATCGACACCATTCCGCTGGATGACGGCAAGACCTTCGAGATGCTCAAGAAGGCCGAGACCACCGCCGTGTTCCAGCTCGAATCCCGCGGCATGAAGGAGCTGATCAAGCGCCTGCTGCCGGACTCGCTGGAGGACATGATCGCCCTGGTGGCGCTGTTCCGTCCCGGTCCGCTTCAGTCCGGCATGGTCGACGACTTCATCAACCGCAAGCACGGTCGGGCGGAGATATCCTATCCGCACCCGGACTACCAGCACGAACTGCTCAAGCCGGTGCTGCAGCCCACCTACGGCATCATCCTGTACCAGGAGCAGGTGATGCAGATCGC
The DNA here is from genome assembly GCF_030733595.1 of Halomonas sp. MMSF_3323. NCBI lineage: Bacteria > Pseudomonadati > Pseudomonadota > Gammaproteobacteria > Oceanospirillales > Halomonadaceae > Halomonas > Halomonas sp. MMSF_3323. The sequence continues at coordinate 67,679 of NZ_JASHIT010000024.1, forward strand.
CCAGGTGATGGCCGGCTATTCGCTGGGCCAGGCCGACCTGTTGCGTCGTGCCATGGGCAAGAAGAAGCCGGAAGAGATGGCCAAGCAGCGCGCCGGCTTCATGGAGGGCTGCGCGGCCAACGGCATCGATGCCGACCTGGCGGGCAACATCTTCGACCTGGTGGAGAAGTTCGCCGGCTACGGCTTCAACAAGTCGCACTCCGCCGCCTACGCCCTGGTGTCCTACCAGACCGCCTGGCTCAAGGCCCACTATCCGGGTCCCTTCATGGCGGCGGTAATGTCCACCGAGATGGACAACCTCGACAAGGTGGTGCCGCTGATCGAGGAGTGTCGTCACCTCAAGCTGACGGTGACCCCGCCGGACGTCAATGTCGGTGGCTACAAGTTCACCGTCGACGAAGAGGGGCGGGTGGTCTACGGCCTGGGCGCGATCCGTGGGGTGGGCGAAGGTCCCATCGGCGCCATCGTCGAGGCGCGCAGCGCAGACGGCCCCTTCAGCGACCTGTTCGACTTCTGTCGGCGGATCGACCCCAAGCGCATGAACAAGCGTACCCTGGAGGCCTTGATCCGCTCCGGGGCGCTGGACAACCTGGGGCCAAACCGCGCCGTGCTGGCCGCCTCGCTGGATGACGCCCTGAAGGCCGCGGCCCAGAGCCACAAGAACCAGAGCGCCGGGATGATGGATCTGTTTGGCGAGGCCTTCGCCCCGGACGAGGACGACAGCGCCAGCGATCCCTACGCCGACTATCTGCGGGTGCGTGAGTGGAGCGATCGCGAGCGCCTGGCCGGCGAGAAGGACACCCTGGGCCTCTACCTGACCGGCCATCCCATCGATGAATACGAGGAAGAGCTTTCGCGCTTCGTCTCGACCCGCATCGCCGACTTGAAACCGTCCCGCGAGCCCCAGCGGGTCGCCGGCCTGGTGGTGGCCCAGCGCACCATGAAGTCCAAGCGTGGCGACACCATGGCGTTCGTGACCCTGGACGACCGTACCGGACGCATCGAGGCGTCGCTGTTTGGTGAACTCTACGACAGCGTGCGTGAGCAGCTCGACAACGCCGAGGTGCTGATCATCGAAGGCGAGGTGTCCAGCGACGACTACTCCGGCGGCCTGCGCCTGCGCGGCAAGGAGGTCACCCCCATGGTCCAGGCGCGCTCGCGCTTCGGTCAGGCGGTGGAAGTCTCGGTGGATGGGCGTGAGGCCAACGGTCGACTGATCGACAGCCTGCGCACGAGCCTCGAGCCGCATCGTCACCAGGAAGGCCTGCCGGTGCGCCTGCGCTACCGCAATCTGGAGGCCACTGGCTGGCTCGAACTCGACGAGCAGTGGAAGGTGCTGCCATCCGACGACCTGCTGATCGCGCTGCGTGAGGTCGAGGGCCAGGACGGCGTCCGCCTCAAGTATCGCTAGCGGCGCGGGGTTGCGAGGGCGCCTCTACGACGATCTTGACCCGCTGCGCCTTGCGTGGCCCGGTCAGGGTGCGATAATGCACACCACTTTTTCTTTGCCATGGGTGGGCTTGCGACGACTGCGTCGCGCCCGCCTGACCATGACCACAAGGCTGGCCCATGAATCCCAACTATCTCGATTTCGAACAGCCCATCGCCGAACTGCAGGCCAAGATCGAAGAACTGCGTCTGGTCGGCAACGACAGCCAGGTCAGCCTGGCGGACGAAATTTCCCGACTCGAGGAAAAGAGCCGCAAGCTCACCGAGTCGATCTTCAAGGACCTGTCGCCGTGGCAGGTATCCCAGCTGTCGCGCCATCCCCAGCGTCCCTACACCCTGGACTACCTCGAGCACGTATTCACTGACTTCGACGAACTGCACGGTGATCGCGAGTTCGCCGATGACGCTGCCATCGTCGGCGGTGTGGCGCGACTCAATGATCGTCCGGTGATGATCATCGGCCACCAGAAGGGCCGCGACGTCAAGGAGAAGGTGCGCCGCAACTTCGGCATGCCGCGGCCGGAAGGCTATCGCAAGGCCTGCCGTCTGATGGAGATGGCCGAGCGCTTCAAGATGCCGGTGCTGACCTTTATCGACACCCCTGGTGCCTACCCGGGCATCGACGCCGAGGAGCGCGGTCAGAGTGAGGCCATCGCCTACAATCTGGCGGTGATGTCGCGGCTTGAGACGCCGATCATTTCCACCGTGGTGGGCGAAGGCGGCTCCGGCGGCGCCCTGGCCATCGGCGTGTGCGACGAGCTGATGATGCTCGAATACTCCACTTACTCGGTGATCTCGCCGGAGGGCTGTGCCTCGATCCTGTGGAAGAGCGCCGAGCGGGCCAGCGACGCCGCCCAGGCCATGGGGATCACCGCCAGCCGTCTCAAGGAGCTGGGCTTCGTCGACACCTTGATCAAGGAACCCCTGGGCGGCGCCCATCGCTTCCCCCATGAAACCGCCACCCGGGTCCGCGATGCCATCGGCGAAAGCCTCGAGCGCCTCGACGCCATGGATACCGCGGCGCTGCTCGAACGTCGCTACGAGCGTCTGATGAGCTACGGCGCCCCGGCCTGAGCCCGAACGCTCTGCATCGATGAGCGTCTGATGAGCCACGGCGCGCCGGCCTGAGCTCGAGCGCTCTGCATCGATGAGCGTCTGATGAGCCACGGCGCCCGGCCTGAGCTCGAATGCTCTGCATCGATTGTGCGGCCCCCATCGTCCTGCGATGGGGGCCGTATGCATAGTAGGTGCCACCGCCCACCCTGACCCTCAGGAATCGCCGACATGCCGACGTCTCCCACCCTTGAAGCGCGAATCGAGCGGGCCCTCGACCGGGTGCCGCCGGAGCGGTCGTTGTGGATCGCGCTGTCCGGTGGGCTCGACTCCTGCGTGCTGCTGGCGCTGGCGGCAAGGGCCTGCGGGCAGCGGTCGCGCCGATTGAGGGCGATCCACGTGCACCATGGCCTGCAGGCGGCGGCGGATGACTTCGAGCGCCACTGTCGCAGGCTGTGCGCGCAGCAGGGGGTAACCCTCGAGGTCGTCCGGGCAAGGGTGGACCGTACCTCCGGCAAGGGCCTGGAGGCGGCGGCGCGCCAGGCGCGCTACGACACCTTCGTCGAATGCCTGGACGCCGGTGATGTGCTGTGGCTGGCCCAGCACCGTGATGACCAGGCCGAGACGCTGCTGCTGGCCGCACTCAGGCGCGCAGGCGTTGCGGGCCTTGCCGCCATGCCGGCGCGGCGTGAGGAGCGTGGCCTTTCGATCGAGCGCCCCTTGCTGGAGGTCCGGCGAAGCGAACTGGAAGCCGAAGCCCGGCGTCGCGGGCTCGATTGGGTCGAGGACCCCAGCAACGCCAGTCGCGAGTTCGATCGCAACTATCTGCGTCATGAGGTGGTGCCGGCGCTGGAGCAGCGCTGGCCCGACGCCGCGGACGCCCTGGCGGCGAGTGCACGGCATGCCGGCGAGGCGGCGGCACTGCTGGACGAATACGCGCTTGAGGATCTGGCGCGGCTGGGTGGCGACCCCGCCAGGCTGGAACTCGAGGGCCTGCTGTCGCTGTCACGGCGCCGTCAGCGCTGGTTGATCGGGCTGTGCATGCGTCGGCTGGGACTTGCGCCGGCACCGGGACCACGGTTGGACGATCTGCTCGAGCAATGTCATGCCCGGCGTGACGCCGAGGTCAAGGTGAGCTGGCCCGGGGCAGAGGCGCGGCTCTGGCGCGGTGCGTTGTGGCTGATGGGGGAGGGTGCCGGAGATCCGCTGGAGGTTGCCGAAGGCCCCTGGTCGCCAGGGAGCGCCCTGGTGGTCGCGGGGGTGTCGATGAAGCTGCCGACGACAGAGGAGGAAACGCCGCTGCCACTGTGGCTGCGCCAGCGCCAGGGCGGCGAAAGGCTGAGGCTTGCCGGGCGAGGAAGTCGCGACCTGAAGCGGCTGCTGCAGGAAGCTGGTGTGCCGCCCTGGCGGCGTGCCCAGGTGCTGGTGGTGTGGCAGGGCGAGGTCTGTGTGGCTGCGCTGGACGCCGGCAGGGGGTGCTGGATCGCCCTGGCCGAGGGCTGGACGGCGTCGCCCTTACGGGCAACGCCTGGGGCCGGCTGATGGCTTGGCCAAGGGCTCTGGCCGTGGCTTTTGACCAAGGGCTCTGGCCAGGGACCGTGTGAGAGGGCTCAGGCCTCGGCGTGGGCCGTGCCCGCGTGCAGCTTGAGCGCGAAGTCGGTATTGGCCAGGTAGTCGGCCTCGCGTTCCAGGTCGGTGCACAAGAGGCCTGGCTCGTCGCTGCCCTGGTAGTGCAGATGCAGGACCTCGCCGTCCACCTCGAGCCGCGGCGTCGCCGGCGGCTGCTCCGGGCGCGAATGGTTGAGGATCACCGCCAGTCGAAGCAGGCGTGCCAGGCGCTGGCTGTCACGCTGTTCGGCCTTCGGCAACAGCTGCCATTCCTTGCTCGGGAACTTGCGTCGGTGGGCGCGGACCAGGAAGGCCAGCAGGCGCTGTTCCGGGCGCGAGAAGCCGGCCAGATCCGAGTGCTCGAGCAGATAGGCGCCGTGGCGATGGAACTGACTGTGCGAGATCGACTGGCCGATCTCGTGCACCCAGGCGGCCCACTCCAGATAGCGGCCACGTTCCTCATCGAGCCCCCAGTCGTCGGCGACCTGGGCGAACAGCGCCTTGGCCGAGGCGGCCACATTGTCGGCCTGGCGAACGTCGACGGCGTTGTAGCGGGCCAGGGTCTCCAGGCTCTTTAGACGCGAGTCCTCGGGACTGTTGCGGCCAGCCATGTCGTAGAGCACCCCTTCACGCAGGGCGCCGTCGGCGTAGCGCATTTCGCTGAGGTCGAAGGCCTCGAAGATCGCGCACAGAATCGCGACACCGGCGGGAAAGACCCGGGCACGATCGGCCTTGAGCCCGTCCATGGAGACCTTGTCGAGCTGCTTGGTCTTGATCAAGCGCTTTCTCAACTTGGCCAGACCGTCGCGAGTGATCACTCCTTCCGGCGCGTCGCCTGCCGCGTGCATCACCGCCGCCGCCGCCTTGATGGTGCCGCTGGAGCCCACCGGGTCATCCCAGCCCAGACGCTGGTAGGGTCTGCGGATATTAGCCAGTTCCGACAACGCCGCGAGTTCGGCGTTGCGCATGCGCTTCTCGCTGATATCGCCGTCGCCGAAGAAGCGTCGGGTAAAGGTCACGCAGCCCATGGAGAGGCTTTCCAGCGCCTTGGGTTCGAACTGTTCGCCGATGATGAACTCGGTGGAACCGCCGCCGATATCGACGATCAGCCGGCGCCCGTTCTCGGCCAGGGCGTGGGCCGCGCCGAGGTAGATCAGGCGTGCCTCCTCGCGCCCGGCGATGATCTCGATGCGCGTGCCGAGCATGGCCTCGGCGCGGTCGATCAACTCCTGGCTATTGTGGGCATCGCGCAGGGCGTTGGTGCCCACCACCCGCATACGCGAGGCGGGGATGCCCTCGAGAAAGGGCGCAAAGCGAGCCAGGCAGTCCAGCGCCCGCGTCATGGCGTCCTCGTTGAGGTAGCCGTCGTCGTCCAGGCCCGCCGCCAGCTGGACCTTTTCGCCCAGCCGCGCCACCACCTGCAGCCGGTCATCCTGATAGTTGGCCACCAGCAGGTGAAAGCTGTTGGAGCCCAGATCGATGGCGGCCAGGCGGGCGGGGTCCTTGGTGGCGTCGTGGGGCGACTCGCGCAGGGTGCTGAGCGTATCCGAGGGTTGATTCATGGCGGGTCCTTCACTGGAGATGGATCAAGGTTGCGTTTCGCCCCGGGGGATGTCAATGATCCGGGTCCGCCACGGGGCTTGCGTTCCCCTTCCGGCTTGTCTAGTATCGGGTCATTCGCCTGTTTCGAATGTGTTTTCCCGGTCGCGCCGCCGCCGCGACGTGACCATCCCAAGTCGTCAGACAGCCCGCACGACGTCAGCTCCGCTCCCGGCCAAGGCCCCGGCCCAAGCCCGCGAGACGCTGGCAACGGCGAATGAACCTGCTCCCTCGTCCAGACGCTGGCGTGGATCTCCCCTCCGGAGAATCCAGTCAATGGCCCTATTATCTTTACCTGGCCTCGCACGAGCAGCCTCGGGCTCTGAACGCACTCAATCGGCGTGTCTTTTCGCCCCTCGGCGCCTTGCCGCCCGGCTTCCACGAGTAATTTCTGAACTCTGATGAATCTGACCGAACTCAAGCAAAAGCCCGTGCCGGAGCTTCTCGATATCGCCCGCGAGATGGGTATCGACAACCTGGCCCGGTCCCGCAAGCAGGACATCATCTTTGCCATCCTGAAGAAGCACGCCAAGAGCGGCGAAGACATCTTCGGCGATGGCGTGCTGGAGATCCTTCAGGACGGTTTCGGATTCCTGCGCAGCGCCGACAGCTCCTACCTGGCCGGCCCCGACGATATCTATGTGTCGCCGTCCCAGATCCGGCGCTTCAACCTGCGCAAGGGCGACACCATCTCCGGCAAGATTCGCCCGCCGAAAGAAGGCGAGCGCTACTTCGCGCTGTTGAAGGTCAGCCAGATCAACCTGGACCGGCCGGAGAACGCCAAGCACAAGATCCTGTTCGAGAACCTCACGCCGCTGTTTCCGCAGGATCGTCTGCGCATGGAGATCGGCAACGGTTCCACCGAGGATCTGACCGCGCGCATCATCGACCTGACCGCACCCATCGGCAAGGGCCAGCGTGGCCTGATCGTGTCGCCGCCCAAGGCGGGCAAGACGCTGATGCTGCAGAACATCGCCACCTCGATCACGCGTAACAACCCCGAGTGCCAGCTGATCGTGCTGCTGATCGACGAGCGCCCCGAGGAGGTCACCGAGATGTCGCGCACCGTGCGCGGTGAAGTGGTCGCCTCGACCTTCGACGAGCCGCCGGCGCGTCACGTCCAGGTGGCCGAGATGGTGATCGAGAAGGCCAAGCGCCTGGTCGAGCACAAGAAGGACGTGGTCATCCTGCTCGATTCCATCACCCGTCTGGCGCGCGCCTACAACACCGTGGTGCCGTCCTCCGGCAAGGTGCTGACCGGTGGTGTCGACGCCCATGCTCTGGAAAAGCCCAAGCGCTTCTTCGGTGCCGCGCGTAACATCGAGGAAGGCGGCAGCCTGACCATCATCGCCACGGCCCTGGTGGACACCGGCTCCAAGATGGACGAGGTGATCTTCGAGGAGTTCAAGGGCACCGGTAACATGGAAGCCCACCTGGATCGCCGTCTGGCCGAGCGTCGCGTCTATCCCGCGCTCAACATCCGCCGCAGCGGCACCCGTCGTGAGGACCTGATCGCCTCCGACGAGGAGATGCAGCGCATGTGGATCCTGCGCAAGCTGCTCAACCCGATGGACGATACCGCGGCCACCGAGTTCCTGATCGACCGACTCAAGGACACCAAGACCAACCTCGAATTCTTCGAGGCGATGAAGCGCCGCTAGCGTTGGCCAACGCCGCGCCTGGGCGGTCGCCAGACGCAAGGTCCAGGTGACCGAGGTCAAGACGAGGGGCAGCATGCTATGCTGCCCCTTTTGTGTTCAGGGGAGCGAGGCAATCGCATGAAATATGGTGACTTGCGTGACTTTATCGCGGGTCTCGAGGCCGCCGGCGAACTCAAGCGGGTGACCGCCGAGGTGGACCCCTATCTCGAGATCACCGAGATCTGCGATCGCACCCTGCGCGCCGGCGGCCCGGCATTGTTGTTCGAGAACGTCAAGGGCAGCGAAATGCCGCTGCTGGGCAACCTGTTCGGCACCCCCAAACGCGTCGCCATGGGCATGGGCCAGGAGTCTGTCGAGGCGCTGCGCGAGGTTGGTGAACTGCTGGCCTTTCTCAAGGAGCCGGAACCTCCCAAGGGCTTTCGCGATGCCTGGGAAAAGCTGCCGATCTTCAAGCAGATCATGAGCATGGGTCCCAAGACCGTGCGCTCGGCACCGGTCCAGCAGCGAGTCTTCGAGGGCGATGAGGTGGACCTGGATCGACTGCCGATCCAGCACTGCTGGCCCGGTGATGCCGCCCCCCTGGTGACCTGGCCGCTGGTGATCACCAAGGGCCCGCACAAGAGTCGTCAGAATCTCGGTATCTATCGCCAGCAGAAGCTCGGCAAGAACCGCCTGATCATGCGCTGGCTGTCCCATCGTGGCGGCGCGCTGGACTTCCAGGAATTCCAGCAGGCGCACCCCGGCGAGCCCTTCCCCGTAGCGGTGGCGCTGGGCGCCGACCCGGCGACCATTCTGGGGGCGGTGACCCCGGTGCCTGACTCGCTGTCCGAGTACGCCTTCGCCGGGCTGCTGCGTGGCTCGCGCACCGAACTGGTCAACTGCGGTCACGCCGACCTGCAGGTGCCGGCGTCTGCCGAGATCATCCTCGAGGGCTTCCTGTACCCCGATGATACCGCGCCGGAAGGTCCCTACGGCGACCATACCGGCTACTACAACGAGGTGGAGACCTTTCCGGTGTTCACCGTGACGCGCATGACCATGCGCAAGGACGCCATCTACCACTCCACCTACACCGGACGTCCACCGGACGAGCCTGCGATCCTCGGGCTCGCCTTGAACGAGGTGTTCGTGCCGATCCTGCGCCGCCAGTTCCCTGAGATCGTCGACTTCTATCTGCCCCCGGAAGGCTGCTCCTACCGCATGGCGGTCGTGACCATGAAAAAGCAGTACCCGGGCCACGCCAAGCGGGTAATGATGGGGGTATGGAGCTTCCTGCGTCAGTTCATGTACACCAAGTTCGTGGTCGTGCTGGATGATGACGTCGACGCTCGCCAGTGGGAGGACGTGATCTGGGCCATCACCACCCGCATGGACCCGGCCCGCGACACCGTGATGGTCGAGAACACCCCGATCGACTACCTCGATTTCGCCTCTCCGGTGGCTGGGCTCGGCTCCAAGATGGGCCTGGACGCCACCAGCAAGTGGCCGGGTGAAACGGACAGGGAGTGGGGCGTGGCGATTGCCATGGACGACAGCATCAAGTCCCGGGTCAGCGAGCGCTGGGACGAATTCGACATTCCTCTCCCCGACAGCAACAAGAGGTCGACATGACGGCAAGGACCCTGACCTGCCAGGTCATCGAGGTCGAGGACCTCACCCCTGACGTGTTTCGCGTGATTCTGGAAGGACGCGCCGAGGCCATGGCCCATGCCCCGGGCCAGTATCTGGAAATGTGCCTGGATGATGACTGCTGGGTGCCCTTTTCCATCGCCAGCCGCCATCGTGACGATGGGCGACTCGAGCTGCATATTCAGCACTGGCCCGAACGCTCCAACTCGGCCCAGCTCAGGGCCATGCTGGTCGAGGCCCAGCACCTGACCGTGCGCCTGCCGGGGGGCGACTGCGTGCTGGATGGTGAAAGCGATCGTCCGCTGACGCTGATCGCCGCCGGTACCGGCTTCGCCCAGATGAAGGCGATCGTCGAGGCGGCGCTCCACGCCAACCCCGAGCGTCCCATCAGCCTGTGGTGGGCGGCCAAGGAACGCCGTGATCTGTACGCCGAGAGCCTGGCCCGGCAGTGGGTCGCCGAGTCCGATAAGGTCACCTTCCACGCGGTCTGCGAGGAAGGCTTCGAGCAGGGCTTCGCCGACGAGCGCGTGCACGCCCATCATGGCCGTATCGACGCCGCACTCGCCGCCGAGCTTGGCGATGTGTCGGGCCACGACGTCTATCTGTCGGGCTCGCCCGGCATGGTCTATGCCTGTGTCGACGTGCTCGCCTCGCTGGGGCTGGACCCGTCACGGGTGTTCTCGGACGTCTTCGCCTACGCGCCACGCGACCCTCTGGTGCCGGTGGTCGGTAGCCTGGTCGGGGAAAAGCAGTCATGAGCGCGTCGCCGATCCTGATTACCGGTGGCGCCCAGCGTCTGGGGCGTCACTGCGCCGAGCGCCTGGTACAGGACGGCCAGCCGGTGATCATCAGCTATCGCCGCGAGCGCCCGGAGCTCGAGGCCATGCGCGAGCGCGGCATCGTCACCCTCCAGGCGGACTTCTCCAGCGAAGACGGCATCCTCGACTTCCTGGAGCGGCTCAAGAGCGAGACCGGATCGCTTCGCGCCATCGTCCACAACGCCAGCGACTGGGCACCGGACAGCGATGGCGAGGATGCCGGGGCCGCCTTCGAGCGGCTGTTCCGTATCCATATGCTGGCGCCTTACCTGATCAACCTCCACGCCAAGTCCTTGCTCGACGCCTGCAGCGAGCCCCAGCGGGACATCGTCCACATGACCGACTATGTGGTGCAGAAGGGCTCGCGCAAGCACGCCGCCTACGCCGCCACCAAGGCCGGGCTCGACAATCTGACGCTGTCCTTCGCCGCGCGCTATGCCCCAGAGATCCAGGTCAACGCCATTGCACCCGCGCTGATCATGCTCAATCAGGGCGATGACGAGGACTATGCCGCCAAGGCCAGGGCCAAGTCGGCGATGGACATGGTGCCGGGGCCAGGGGTCATCTACCAGAGCCTGCGCTACCTGCTCGACAACCGCTATGTGACCGGGACGACCCTGGCCGTGGACGGTGGCCGCCACCTGCGCTGAATCGCCGGCGGACTCGCCTGACCCGAGGAATCCCCCTAGACTCTGGATGACCCTGACAACAACATCACAAGGAGGCGACCCATGGCTCATCACGACGACGACCTGCATGGTGACAGCTCTCACGACGGCTTTCATGACGAAAGCGGATTCCTGACGATCTTTCTCGGCCTGGTGGTGATGGTCGGCATGACCTGTCTGCCGGCGACCATCGGCTGGGTGCAACTGGCGACAGGCTAGCCAGGGGCGTCAGCAGACCATGGTCGACGGCACGGCGCTTTTCCTGCCCGTGCACAGGGGTTGCCATTTGCTCCGGCGCGGGGCAGGATGAAGCAAGATTCGAGGAGACACCGATGACCGATCACGCAAACCCGACCCGACCCCGACCCGATGGCAGCGACAGCGCCCTCGTCGGTGCCGTCTTGGGCTCGGATTGTGTGCATGCGGACGCGGTGTCCTTTTATTGGCCCAGCTTTTCCTGGTATTGGTTTGATACCGGGGCGCTGGTGCGCGAGGCCTGATCCAAGTATCTGGCACTCGCGAGGCGCTCCCCCCCCAGGGCCGCCTCCCAGAACCCCCGGACGGCTGCCCGTCCGGGGGTTCCTTGTTTGTGTGGCCAGACGTTTTCACCCAGTAGCACTCACCTGCGAAAGGCAGGCAACCGGAGCAATGACATGACCGCATATCGACTCTTCGCCAGCACCATTTCCCATGGCTATGCCTATGGCGATAGCTGGCGATTTATCGACGCGCGGTCGGCCCAACTGGCCACCTCCGACCGTGAGCGCCTCGGTGGTCGACGCACCCAACGATGTACGACCACACGGAGCTGATACCATGACCGCCAGCCTTTCGCTTGCCACCGCCGACCTCAACGCTGCCGCGACGCAAGAGACCGCCCCCCAGATGACCCTGCCGACCCCGCAGGCGCTCAAGCGCCAGTGCCCACTCGGGACGACCCTGAGCGATCGCGTCGACGCTCAGCGTCAGCAGATCCGTGACATTCTCGAGGGTCGTGATGATCGCCTGCTGGCGGTGGTCGGGCCCTGTTCGATCCATGACCCCAGGTCGGCGCTTGAATACGCCCGGCGCCTGGCCTCCCTGGCCGACAGCATCCGTGATCGAGTGCTGGTGGTGATGCGGGTGTACGTCGAGAAGCCCCGCACCACCGTGGGCTGGAAGGGCCTGGCCTATGACCCGGACCTGGATGGCAAGGGCGACATGGCGCGTGGGCTCGAGCTGTCACGCCAGCTGATGCGCGAGATCGTCGAGCTGGGCCTGCCGGTGGCCACCGAGATCCTGCAGCCGATGATCGCGCCCTACCTTGAGGACCTGCTGGCCTGGGTCGCGATCGGTGCACGCACCACCGAATCCCAGCTGCATCGCGAGATGGCCAGTGGCATCGGCGCGGTGGTCGGCTTCAAGAACGCCACCAGCGGCGACGTCCAGGTGGCACTGGACGCCATGCGCTCGGCCGCCCACCCCCACCAGCACTTCGCGGTGGGCGAGCAGGGGCAGCCGGTCATGCGCGAGACTGCCGGCAACCCCTACACCCATGTGGTGCTGCGGGGCGGCCACGGTGAGCCCAACTACGGGGTCGATGCGGTCGCCGCCGCCAGGAAGGCGCTGATCGGCACCGGCCTGCCGCCGCGGCTGATGGTGGACTGCAGCCACGCCAACGCACGCAAGGACCATCGTCGTCAGAGCGAAGTCCTGCTCGAGGTGCTGGCCCAGCGCCTGGCCGGTGACACCTCGCTGATCGGGGTGATGCTCGAAAGCCATCTGAACGAGGGCAAACAACCCCTGGAGCCCGGCAAGCTGCGCTACGGTGTCTCGGTCACCGACGCCTGCATCGGCTGGGAGACCACCGAACACCTGTTGAGCCTGGCTGCCGAGCGTCTTGCCCAGCAGGGTTGAGCCCGACGATGCGAACGAACCAGACCAGAGGCCCTTTCGGGCCTCTGGTCGTTTATGTCCGGCGTAACTGGCTCGCGCCGCGGGTGGGGACGTGACTCAGCGGCAGACGGGTCATACCTGATAGAAGCTGTCGCAGCGGAATTCCGCCTCGCAGGCCGCCAGTTGGCTGCGGTAGCGGGAAGCATAGTGGGTGGCCACCTGACTCAGCGGCAGAAGGGCCATACCTGATAGAAGCTGTCGCAGCGGAATTCCGCCTCGCAGGCCGCCAGTTGGCTGCGGTAGCGGGAAGCATGGTGGGTGGCCACCTGACTCAGCGGCAGAAGGGCCATACCTGATAGAAGCTGTCGCAGCGGAATTCCGCCTCGCAGGCCGCCAGTTGGCCGCGGTAGCGGGAAGCTGTGCTGGCCACCTCCCGCGCCGCGCGTTGCACCGCCGGCTTGGCGCGATAGCTGCCGCGCTGATAGCCGCCCTGGCCTTCGTGGTAGGCCAGGTACAGGTGCTCGGGGTTGGACAGTGACACCCCCGTCATGCGCCGCGTGCGGGCGTTGTACCAGCCGATGAAGTCGGTGGCGTCGTCCATGTCGGTGCGACTGGCGAACAGCCCGCCGGCGTCATCGTCGTATTCGCCCCATACCGGATCCTGGGCCTGGGCATAGCCGTAGGCCGAGGACGGGCGCGTCCACGGAATGAAGCCCAGCAACTTGGTACGTGGCGGCCTGACGTGGCTGCGAAACGACGACTCGCGCTTGATGAAGGCCATCTGGGTCCAGGGGGGCGTGCCCCACTTTTCATAAGAGGCCTGGGTGGCGTCGTACCAGTCAGGCTGCTGGCGAAAGATCTCGCACAGATTGTCCTGATGGCTCGGCGGCGCCGGGGCGAAGGCGGCGCAGCCGCTGAGAGTAACAAGCGCCGCGGCAAGCACCGTAGTGAGTAGAGCAGACCGCATCCCTGGCATGGCCCGTTTCACAACATTTTCCCGTTTTAGTGATATCGCCCCCAGTATGCCCTCCCGTGCACTGTCGGGTCATCCTCACATGTCCCACCGGCTGCTTCGGGTCATCGGAGAGGGGGCGATGGGGCGAACGCCTTCGATGTCCGATGACGTCTGAGTTCGATCATCCAGCGCCACGCTCAAGGCCAGGACGGTCATTTCTTGCGGGAAGGCAAACGGGTTGCATCAAGGTGCCTGTTGTTCGCCTATGGTAGCGGTTGCCGCTGAAAACGCCTGTTGAAGCCAAACCACCACCTTGTCGAGGATGGCATTGTCGGACATTGTTTGGCTCCTGATCAGGTGGTAGTGCAGTCCCGGTAGAAACGGGCCGAATGGCACCTCCAGCACACCACGAGCGATCTCATCCTGCACCAGGGTCAAGCCCAGCAGGGCCACGCCCTGACCGGAGATAGCGGCCTGGATCGCGTGACTTTCTTCGGAGAAGGCGAGTCGAGGCCCCAGCACGGCAGGGGTAGACCCCACCGCCTGACACCACTGAGCCCAGCCGGGCAGGCCAAGGTTCGGACAGTACCAGTCGAAATCGATATGACGAACACCCCTGAGGTCGTCGACGCCAGCCAGCTGGAGTTGCGGGCTGGCGACCAGGGCAATGCGATCGGTCGCCAGGGTCACCACCTCATGGTCCGGATAGGGGCCCATACCGTAACGAATCGCCAGGCGGGTTCCATGCGTCAGATCAAGCACGCTCTCGCTGGCATGGATATTCAAGGCGATATCGGGATTCGTCGAATGAAAGTCGGTCAGTCGAGGAAGCAGCCACTGGCTGGCGAAGGCCGGAGTGCAGGAGAGGGTGACGCTGGCGGGTGTCGTTCGCTTGAGCAGACTTTCCAATGCGTCGGCGAAGGCGTCAAAGCCCTGGCGTAGCACGGGAGAAAGCTCCGTTGCCGCGTCGGTCGGGATCACCTGGCGGGTGCGACGCTCGAATAGCCCTACGCCGAGCCAGCTTTCCAGTTCACGTACCTGGTGGCTGATCGCGGCGGGCGTTACCGCCAGCTCTTCAGCCGCCCCCTTGAAACTACGGTGACGTGCTGCCGCCTCAAAGGCACGCAACTGCGAGAGTGGTAGTCGGCGTCGTTGCATCGCATCCCTATGGACAAAAAATTTTTGTGTATCTGCAAAGAATAGATCGTTTGTCGGCCCGAATCGATTGGAAGATTCTGTCGTTCGTGCACCACCAAGCATGAGCGGTACTAATCCCAAAGGAGAATCTTCATGGCTACACTGTTGCACCTTGATGCCAGCGCACGCTCCGGACTTTCCGGTAGTCAACCCCACGGATCGCATTCGAGACGCCTCAGCGCCCACTTCGTCACACAGTGGCAACGGGCACGTCCTGACGACAGGGTCGTCTATCGCGATGTCGGCCAGCAGCCGCCTCGTCCTGTCACCGGTGATTGGATTCATGCCGCCTTCACCAAGCCGGAAGCGCGGGATAGGTGGATGCACGAGGTTCTCGCGGAGAGTGATTCCCTGGTCGACGAACTGCTCGAGGCGGATCTGATCATTGCTGGCGTACCGATGTACAACTTCGGCGTTCCGGCCGGATTCAAGGCTTATATCGACAATATCGTGCGAGTCGGGCGGACTTTCGGCTTTGATCGCTCCCGCCCAGGCTTGCCCTATTGGCCGATGCTGAGCGCCATGGGCAAGCGCTTGGTAGTGCTTGGTGCCCGGGGTGATTATGGCTATGAGTCTGGTGAGCGAATGGAGCACACCAACCACGTCGAACCACACTTGCGTACCGTTTTCGCCTATCTCGGCATAGAGGAGTTGCACAGCATCGCCGTGGAGTATGACGAGTTTGCCGACGAGCGGCTGCAGCAGTCTCTGATTCAGGCGGAGCAACGCGTTGAGGCGTTGGTCGACAGGCTGGCGGCCAGTCTGGACGTTGCTCGCGTTGTTTCCGATCCAGTCTCGGGGTGAGCGCACCTCCGTGACCGCTTCTTCGATCGTCCCCTGCTGGGTACCAGATGCTCGGCAACAGATGTGATTCCCTGTCCAGCAAACGTCTGTATTGCAGAACTTGAAATAAGAATAGTCTCGCGGGATGAGAAATTTGCGCGTCTCGCCGTCAGAGGGCCGATGTGGTGAGAGGGAGTGTCTGATTTCCAACAATGTATTCTTCATGATAAGTCGGAAAAATCAGTGAGCGAGGTGGATGATGGGTGGTTATATAAGTAGAGATAGGGAGCCTGATCTGGCGGCTTCTTTCGGTGCGCTGGAAGAAAAACAGTTGTCAGTGAGCCAACCGCTTGCGCGCAATGGTGTTCTGCAGCCAGGAAAGGTCTATTTCATTCCCGCGAGGTGTGGCGCTGCCGTTGTACTGGAAAAAGGGCAGATGCTTACGCTGATTAACGTAAGTGGATTGCAGGTCTGCGATATGTGGGCTTTCAATACGAGTGATCCAGACGAATTTCTATCCATGGAACATACTCGAACCCATCTTGGGCGCTTGGTGCCGGTTGTCGGTGACAGTATGGTTTCCAATAGAAGAAACGAGATGCTGGAACTAGTGGAAGATACTTCGCCTGGGGTGCATGACACATTGATTGCCGCCTGCGATATCAATCGCTATAGACAGCTTGGCGTAAGCGAATACCATGACAACTGTGTTGATAATCTTCGAATGGCATTGCTTGCCATCGGCAAGGAGGTTTCGCATGTTCCATCACCATTCAATGTGTGGATGAATGTTCCACTTGATGGTGATGGCTCACTGACATTTGTGCCACCCGTGGCCAAAAGAGACGACAGGATCGTGTTCAAGGCAATGATGACCTGTTACGTAGTCATGTCATGCTGTCCCCAGGATATTACGGCGGTCAACGGAGTTGGTAGCCAAACGGAAAGTATAGGAGTCATGCTCGGAGATTGAAGAAACACGGGATAGATGGCGATGCACTGCAACTCCGCCGCCGGCGCTAAAGGTTCTCATTTCGTCGGAGGTGAACTCCAGCCTTTGCGCTCCGGCGGCATCCGGCTCGTCATCGCTCACGATATGACTTCAGCACTCCCTCTCGTCGCTTCAAACGCCTCTACACGTTTTTTGGGCCAGCGGCAGCGAAGTTTAGCGATAGCGATCACGCTGCCTCTACGCGGGCTCGGGCTTCTTCTCCCTTGGCTGACCCTCACCTCCGATGTCCGAGGGCACCAGTGGCAGGTCCTCGGGCAGGTGGCGGGCACAGAAGTCCAGGCAGTCGAGGCCGTTGACGGCCTGGGGGGCCAGTGGACAATTCCATGGCGACTCGCGCAGCACTTCCGGAAGATGGTCGCTCAGGTCCTCCATGTCCTGACTCTTGGGCCAGCACAGCCAGCGCTCCCGTTCAGGGGTCTCGGGGTGGCGCCACTTCAGCATCCAGTCGTCGCCCCAGGGCAGTACGCCCAGGGTGTCGGGTTCGGGCGGCGGCAGACCCTGGAAGGCGCTGGCCCACCAGCGGGGCGAGAGGTGATGGCGTCCCAGGCGTCGGCTGCACTGGGCCAGCAGGGTACGCTGCACCACCATGACATCCAGGGCGCTGTCATCACGATAGAGCACATGGAGCGCGAGAGTGTGCGGTATTACGCAAAGCTCCCGCTCAACCAGTTCATCCAGTGACTCCCTGCTGTCGACCTCCTCGGCCAGGGCGCCGTCCAGCGTTACCAGGGTGACCGATTGTGGCGGTATGACGAGACAACAGGGAAGTGCCTGGTCGAGGCATGAAAGCGATTGGACATTGGCGGCGCTGCCCCGGTCGAGGCTCTGTTGATCGACACAGTGGACCCAGTACCAACGAGGCTCGGGATCTTCGTCGGCTGAAGGGGCGCGTTGGGGCATAAGAAGTATGCGCTGATGTCGGTGTCCCAGATTCCACATGGTTCTGGTCCTGTCGATAGCGATTGTTGGTGCACTGTGTCGACGAGCGAAGCCATTTTCTTTCACCAACTGTTACTCTTTTTACAATAGCGCTACTTCCTGTGCTCTGCGTCAACCTCGTCTATCGTCATACGAGTGTCATCTGGACTACCTAGTGTTGTCGGCGGACCGCCGTCGCCCCTGTGATCGACTTTCCCCTCCGATACCCGAGGCCGGCAACAGTGACTGGCACCGACAGCCCACGCCTTGACGGCGAACAGAGGGCTGCAAGAAGAGGACTGCGCAATGAGCAAGGAAATTGAAGATCATCGTCTGTTGAATCCCAGCCGTAATGAACCCTTCTCCTCGGTGCTCGACCGTCGTCTTTCCCGGCGAGCGGTGATGAAGGGTGGCATGGGCATGGCGGCCATGACCATGCTGGGAAGCTTTGGTCTCTCGGCCTTCGCCAACGAGCCGTCGTCAGGGATGGCCAAGACGCCGCTGGCGCTGGCCTTCGAGTCGATTGCCGGTTCGCGCAGCGACGCCGTGGTGGTGCCGCCGGGCTATACCGCCCAGGTGCTGGTGCCCTGGGGTACGCCGCTTGACGACAGCGCGCCCGAATGGAGCGAGGATCTGACGATGACGCCCCAGGCCCAGGCGGCCAGCGTCGGCATGCATCACGACGGCATGCATCCTTTCGCGCTGGATGAGAGCACGGCCTCCGAGCGCTTCCTGCTGGTGATGAACAACGAATACATCGACGAGAACGCGCTGTGGGCGCCCCAGGGCGGCCCTACCAACATGACCGAAGGCAAGCGTCCGGCGGACGAGGTGCGCACCGAGATCAACGCCCACGGGGTGACCGTGGTCGAGGTGAAGAAGGACGCCGATGGTCGCTGGAGCCACGTCAAGGGTTCCGCCCATAACCGTCGCTACACCAGCGCCACCCCGATGCACCTGTCAGGGCCGGTGGCGGGCAGCGACTACGTCAAGACCAGGTATTCCCCGGGCGGCACCCAGGCTCGCGGCACCAACAACAACTGTGCCCACGGCTACACGCCCTGGGGTACCTACCTCACCTGCGAGGAGAACTGGCCGGCCTACTTCGTCAAGAACGAAGGCCGTACCCTGGACGATGACCGTCTTGGCATCGCCAGTGGTCGCGGACGCTACGGCTGGGAGACCGCCGCGGGTGATGACAGCGAACGCGACGACGAATTTACCCGTCTGATCGGCGACCCCGTCGCCGACGACGCCAGCGGTGACTACCGCAACGAGCCGCGTCAGTTCGGCTATATCGTCGAGATCGACCCCTATACCGGCAGGCAGGCGATCAAGCGCACGGCGCTGGGCCGCTTCCGCCACGAGGGCTGCTGGCCGGGCAAGCTGGTAGCAGGCGAGCCGGTGGTGTTTTACTCCGGTCACGACTCGCGCAACGAGTACATCTACAAGTTTGTCTCGGAGGCGGCCTGGGACCCGGCGGATGCCATCGCTCCCGGCGCCGAGGCCGATCGCCTGGCGATCGGTGACAAGTACATGGACAGCGGCACCCTTTACGTCGCTCGCTTCAACGCCGATGGCAGCGGCGAGTGGCTGCCGCTGACGCCGGACGCTTCCACCCAGGATGGCCGTACCCTGGCCGAGGCGCTGGAACTCGACGCCGATGACCTGGCCGGGGTGATCATCCACACCTGTGATGCCGCCGACCTGATGGGTGCCACACCGATGGATCGCCCTGAGTGGGGCGCGGTGGACCCGTCCACCGGCGAGGTCTACATGACCCTGACCAACAACTCGAAGCGTACCGAAGACGGCACCGAGGCGACCCTGACCGGCGACGGCGACAACATCACCGCGCTGGGCAACGGCTACGCCACGGCACCGGTCAATGCGGCCAACCCGCGGGCGAACAACGAGGCCGGTCAGATCATCCGCTGGCGCGAGGGCAGCGATGCCACCGCCTTCGACTGGGAGGTATTCGTGTTCGGTGCCGCGGCCAGTGACCAGAACAACCTGTCCGGGCTGACCGCCGACAACGAATTCGCCAGTCCCGATGGGCTCTACTTCGATGAGCGCGGCGACGGCCAGGGCATCCTGTGGATCCAGACCGACAACGGCTACGAGGGCGTCACCGAGAGCACCAATGACCAGGTGCTGGCGGTCGTGCCGGCGGAGCTCGAGCGTGCCGATGGTGCCGCCGCGGTGATCTCCGGGGCCAACCAGGACAAGCTCAAGCGTTTCTGCGTGGGCCCCAACGGCTGCGAGGTCACCGGCATCTTCCCCACGCCGGACAAGACCGCGCTGTTTATCAATATCCAGCATCCGGGCAACTGGCCGGCCAGTGACGACGCGACCCAGGCGTCTGATGCCAGCGTGCGACCGCGCGCCGCCACGGTGGTGATCCAGCGCGAAGACGGCGGCCAGATCGGCGTCTAGGACGTGTCCGAAAGGTGTCGGCTTGCGTCGGCCTTTCGGGCAATCTCCAGGGGCGTTGTCGACGTCTGACGTCTTGCGCCGCCCCAGCACCCCGGCTCCCTTTTCAGGGAGCCGGGGTGTTTTTTCTAGGGTCTGGGTGTCCAGGGCTGGATGATCGGCAGCCTGAAGCGGGAGGCGGTTGGTCCGGGAACCGCTTGGGTCGGCCAAGGCGCGGGCCAAGCGGCGCCCGGCAGCCGTCAGGACACATGACGACAACATGAAGAAGCCCCTCGCCAGC